>JAJZOL010000061.1 GCA_021811565.1 bacterium
AACTCCTCTTACCAATTTATTTCACCTCTCTCACATTGGAATTGCAAAATTCGCCCAAACCATCATCAATTGGGTTTTTACACAAGAACAAAAACACATGAAATGAGCTTTGCAATTGCCTATATCAGCAAAACTAAAATCGCCGTCAGGTCATGCCTGCGGCGATGTGGAGAAAATCTATTTCTTCGCGTCGCAAACATCTCTTTGAAATGCCCGCGGCGGCGAGGTTAAAGTACTCAGCAACTAACGCGGGCGTAATTCCTGTTACGCTCGCGCCTGAAATTCTCTCGATTAGAGTTAAATTTTATCAATGGAATCAAAATTTTTAACCTCATAACTATTTTATCTTATATATCAGAAATATGTCAACTTCAACATATTCATCTTATACCTCTATTAAAAACCTGCAGTCCCCGCCAAATCCGTGATTCCAGCGTTTTTAACCGGCGGAACGATCTATCATAGCGATTTCACATCGATTTTATAAAGGGATGGCTTGATTCAGACCTTCGCATCGCCCCTTGCAATCTTTCCATGATGCAGGAGCGCACTTATCCCTTTCGTTAACCTCCCTTCCATGACGAATTCAGTCCGACTTGTTCTATTTACACATCAACTATGCGGATAAGCAGGCGTCTAACTCCTTCGGAACCGATAACCTCTCAAGCGCAATCCTGATGACGCGAACAATCTTACACGCCGCTGGCTGGAAATAACGCACGTTCTAAAGTCGAAAATGCTGCACGAGATGTGCGCACACGTTTGTCAGATGAAAACGTACGCGCGTGAACCGAATTCCAACCAAATCCGTGGCAATAGCCAGCATCTCCAGCAAAGCATGCAGATTGTGCGCCAAAACCACGATGCTCCACCATGCGGCGTTCACTCCGAAACGGTTCGAGGGAAGCTAACCACCGGCAATATCTCTTTTCAATATGCTGTATATCTATGCCCCATGACCGCAACGTTCATTGCACCATTCGGCGATCTCCTGGGCGGACCATCCGTCTATGTTGGACGCGATCGCATGAATATGATAGTTTCGCCTCCCGATCTCCATATGGTCACCGAAGTGGTATCCACATTGGTGTCAAGATCGTGTGATGAATAGAGTGATAGACGGAACTTGTCTTCGCCCTGAGATATATACCTTCCGGATGATGATATATTCGGCATTCGAACACCCAATGCCTTCATCAAAATATTTTTGGCTCCTCGCTACATCGCATGGGTAATATTATTTGATGTTCCTCGCTCTATTACACGGATAACCCAAAATCGAGTTTTCCCGTGATCAGGTAAATGATTGTTTTAAGATATCAGAGATTGCGATATCCTCTGGCATTCGCCTTCGCAGCTTGGATAAAAGTGTTAATCTCCTCCATCAATCCACTTGTAAGATGGTCCGGCAGGCAATCAAGTATTCGTACTGCATGAGCTTTCGTCGTATTCGCCAGCCTCTTCCTGCTACACCCAATGTCGCTGCTCGAAACCCATTAAAAAAGGAAACTCTCTTTTTTTACCAAACGAACCCAAGGATTCTTCGGAGATAAAAAAAAGTCATCCCGCCTTGGCTGAAAAGCCGATCTTATCAGATTCATTTTCCATATATAGGTACGGTAGCCCGCCGTTTTACTATCTTTTTTTTCGAAAGGCGAGGGCAAGAAATGAAAATTCAGGCTCCAGCGTCATCATGGCGACGCCCGAACGATGATGCCGCTTATTCTCCTCAAGCGCCGCTTCGTCGTGACGCAAGTATTCCCGTCTTCAGTGTGATAGCCGGGAGGAATACAAACCCTCGTGACGCCGGAAGCCGGTGTGATCACCTCATGGGATACAACGATGGGGGGACGTGGATATGTATGTGATAATATAGAAGGCGGAGGCTGGCAGTTGGGCCCATGGTCTGCCTGAACGAAATCAGAAAAGGGTCGCAGAATGGTCTTTTCCATTCCTCTTCTGCCTGGGGCATGGGATCTAAGCGGTCCAAAGACGGGTATTAACGCCAATCAGCCTGTATCTCTTAAAATGGGTGCGAAAGGGTTATACAACCCATACTTCCAAAAATTGGCGGAAAACCTGGTTTCTTATGGTCTGGGAGATAGTATTCTGCGGATGGGTTGGGAGTTCAATGGAGGTTGGTATACATGGCGCGCATCGAGTGATCCAGCAAATTTCGCGGAATACTGGCGGCAGATCGTCACCACCATGCGCGCGGTTCCAGGTGCAAAAAACCTGAAGTTTGACTGGAACCCGGCATTGGGATGGCAGCAATTCCCCGCAGAACAGGCGTGGCCCGGCGACAAATATGCGGACATCAAGGACTGGATGTTTACGATGATTCCTGGATGCCCGATACTTATCCCACACCGACGGATACCAGTTCAGCAGATATTGTTAAACTCAGAAATTCTGTTTTGGACAAGGTTCTTCTTAATGGAAACCATGGGCTGCTTTTCTGGTCAAAATTCGCCGCCGCACACCATAAACCATTTCCTATTCCTGAGTGGGGAGTGGATAACCGAAGCGATCATCATGGCGGAATGGATAATCCACAGTTCATTCAGCGAATGTATCAATTTCTGAATGATCCCTCAAATAATATTTACTTTCACAGCTATTTCGATGTTCAGGCGGGAGACGGACACCATCAGTTGTCGCCAGGTGTAAAAGGGACTGAAGTTACTGAGTTCCCAAAATCTGCCGCGCTATTTAAGAAGCTGTTCAGAACGGCTAATCCATAATTACGAATTGGAGCATTCACATGGACTTTTTGAGCATAAGACCATATATCCCATTTTCACTGCTGGTTATTCTTTGCATGCTGCTAACCTTCATCTTACCTTCTGCTGATGCAAAGAGCTTCCACTATTCAAATCCGCTGCCTTTCAGCTACGAAACGTATGGGAATTCGCACAAAGAGATTCGTGATCCCGTAATAATTCACGATGGAGATGCCTACTATCTGGTTTTTACTATGTGGCCTTTTAGTGGCAGAGAGGAAAATCGCATCGATTTGCCAGATCAGGGCGGTTCCCCGGGAATAGGGCTTTACAAATCGAAAGACCTTATGAATTGGACATTTGACCGCTGGCTTGTAAAGTCTTCGGATCTTCCGGAAAACTGTCCGTATAAGAATCGTTTCTGGGCGCCCGAAATACACAAATTCGGCAACAAATACTACCTCATATTCACCGCAGATAACTGGATTAAGAAGGAATACAATCCCGCTGGCAGTTGGGGCTCAGCAGGATATGCGTTTGTAGGAATCGCCAATAAAATCACCGGACCGTATAAACACATCACTTATATCGATGGTGGCGCATGTGATACAACCCTTTTCCAGGATACAGATGGAAAGACATATGCATTCATTCCCCGATATAATATCGATGTACAACAGATTGACCTCTCAGGCCTGGATCATGGCGTAGTTCATTTAATCGGTAAACCAAAAACGATCGTTCAGCCGAATAATAGCGATATTGGCCTCAAAGCAAGTCCCTCCTACCTTGAAGGACCATGGGCCGAAAAGATCAATGGGGAGTACTATCTTTTCTTCGCAGAAATATACAATGATCCTAAATATCCAGAGATGATGGGATACCGCACCGGCGTGGCGTATGCGGATAATCCATTGGGACCCTGGAAGAAGGACCCCTGCGGGTATGTATTCTATGGCGGTCATCTTGGAGTTTTCACTGGTCCGGACGGTCGCAAATGGTTTTCTTATCGTATTGAAAAGGACAATGCTGCACGAGGATTGCTTGCCATTGATCCATTCGACATCGATTCTCGGGGAAATGTGCAAGCTGAAAAACCAACCCTCGGACCCCAGACGATCCATCTGTAGCCGATAAAATAATATTGCAGCAATAGGATATATTCAGACCCGCAATACACTTTCAAACGTCGAAGTCGGCGTTGCACCGTCTTGGTGATTCATCCGCGACAAGGATTTGCATTATGAGCGATAAAGGGTTAAATCGACGACAGTTTCTTCTCTCCACCGGGGCGTTCGGGTTCATATCCGCTCTATCAACGGGCGACTCGCTTTCCAAGGAGATATCCGACCCTGGGAACAACCCCGTTTCGGATATCTCCCATCATCCGAATGTGGTTCGTAGGCGAACCGATTCCGGCATATCGATGAGGCATGCAATCCAACAAGATGAATGGAGCCCTCAAAGAGGTCCATTGCTGACTGAATGGGCAAAGGATGTATCCCCTCATAATGTGTTGCCGGAATATCCTCGCCCCCAGATGGTCAGAGACCGCTGGATGAACCTCAACGGACTATGGGATTACCAAATTACCGCCAAACAGGCTGAGCAAATACCCGCTTCCTGGCAAGGGAAGATCATGGTTCCTTACCCGATAGAATCCGCATTATCAGGGGTGATGAAACCACTGATGCCAGATCAAAGGCTCTGGTATCATCGTCAGATCATCATTCCGCAGGATTGGAAGGGAAGCAGAATTCTCCTTCATTTTGGCGCATCTGATTGGAAGACGACTGTTTTCCTCAATGGAAGAGAGTTGGGCTCTCATTTAGGCGGATATGATGCATTTACGTTCGACTTATCTTCTGCTATCAATGGAGCAGGAACACAGGATATCGTGGTCTCAGTATGGGATCCTACCGATTCAAAATGGCAAATGCATGGAAAACAATCCCTGCATCCCGGCGGATGCAGTTACACCGCATGTTCTGGCATATGGCAAACAGTCTGGCTGGAGCCTGTGTCTCATTCCAGCATTGAGCATGTGCAAATGGTAGCAGATCTCACGTCAAATTCATTAAAACTGACAGTGTCAGGATACATTGGATGCGATCCCATGACGCTGACTGCCACGGTATATGATGACGCTGAAAAATTAGAGGAAATAACTGGGCAAGCGGGAGAAACGCTTTCCGAGGCTGTAAAAAAGAATATGGTCGACTTCTATCATTGCACCGGCTCCTGGTTTACCACTGCATTAATGATACCCATCAAAAACCCAAAACTTTGGACCCCAGCCTCACCTTTCCTCTATAACCTGAATGTGTCACTCAAGTCAAAGACGGGAGAAACCACGGATTCCGTAAAGAGTTATTTCGCCATGCGCTCCATTGCAGTGGGTCATGATGAAAAAGGAAATACCCGTCCCATGCTGAATGGCAAGCCCATTCTGCTTTGCGGTGCACTTGATCAGGGATACTGGCCAGATGGCATCTATACCGCTCCCACTGATGCTGCTTTGAAATTCGATATAGAAGCTGCAAAGAAACTCGGGCTGAACGTGGTGCGTAAACATGTCAAAATAGAACCCGATCGATGGTATTACTGGGCGGATAAACTTGGTCTGATGGTTATGCAGGATATGCCAACCGGTAATGAAGGTGACGCAATTACGGACTTGCCGCGATCTCCAGAGGCGGCATCACAGTGTGAAATGGAAATGAAGCAGCTTATAAAGCAGCACTGGAATCATCCATCTATCATTGGATGGATTATGTTCAATGAAGGTTGGGGACAGTTTGACACTCTTCGCTTTGCAAAATGGGCAAAAGAACTCGACCCAACGCGATTGATAGATGAAGCAAGCGGATTTCCATGGCATGGAGGCGGGGATGTGGCGGATAATCATGGAGGGATTCCGCCAAAAGACCCCCATCGGATAGGTATCACAAGCGAAGATGGAGGATATGGGCTGAGTTCACCTGGCCATGACTGGTCGAATAAGGTATGGACTTACCGCACCTACGACTCAAAAACTGGCGGGGAAATGAGCGGAATGATCGAAGACCTGCATGGAAAACTCCCTCCGGTGAATGATGCTTCACGAATGTGGATGACACGAAAAGTCCGCAGCATGTATCGTGCGCTCTGGCTAAATAAAGATGAAACCGGTCAGAGCGGAGATTTCTTCTGTCAGCTCATTGATGTGGAAACAGAATGTGATGGACTGCTCAGCTACGACAGAGCTGTATGGAAAGTGGATCCGAGCATCATCCGTGCAGCCTGTGATGGACAAATACTCGTTCCTTCTGCTGGTACGATTATTCCATGCGCCCTCACACAATCCGTCCCTTGGAAATACACTACACAGGACCCAGGAGAAGGCTGGATTAAGCCAGGATATAACGATTCCGAATGGAAAGTGGGAATGAGCGGCTTTGGAGCCGGAATCCCGCATGTTCACACACCTTGGACCACCGATGATATCTGGCTGCGCAAGGAGTTCTCCCTTAGAGAAAAACCAATTGGCGCATTCCTTCGGATATTCCATGATGAGGATGTGGATGTATACATCAATGGTGTGCTGGCATGCCATGATGGTGGTTTTCTGACTTGCTATGATGACTTCAATATACTACCGGATGCGATAGCTGCGCTTAATGTGGGAAATAATGAAATTGCGGTGCACTGTCATCAAACGACAGGCGGCCAATATATTGATGTTGGATTGCTAACCCGTGCGATCCAACCATAAAGCACCGTATACTTTTTGACGGCTCTATGGGGAAGTTTGTGGACCGAGATCAAGCTTTCCTAGGAAAAACAAGACCGCAACCGAATGAACGAACACAAATCTCTCATTTCGTTCTTGCGATATTCATGGAAGAGACCCTCTGCAAACCGGATGCGGCATACTGACCGAGTTCAACCCACGGACGCGGATAGGCTCCGATAAGTATGGTCGCCACGACGCATATGGATATGGCGGCGCTTAGAGAGCTATGCACCGTAATCCGACTCTTCTCCTCGGGATCCTTGATATAGACCTGCAACGCCACCATAAGATAATAATACAGCGACACTACACTGACGATAGCCCCGAGCAATACTAGCAGGTGTTGTCCTCCGTTCCAGCCGGCGGCGAAAAGATAGATCTTCCCTACGAACCCCGCAAGAGGCGGAATACCTCCAAGCGAAAATAAAACTATCAGCATTCCAAATGCCAACGGTGCGGACCTCCTATGCAGCCCCTTTAATGCGGACACCTCCGTGGAACCCGTAACATCGGCGATAGCTTGGGCGATTAAAAAACCACCCACATTCGTGAAGGAGTACAGAAGAAGATACACATAAGCGGATGCTACGCTCATGGAACCATTTGTGGCTTGCAACCCCGCGATCGCAACCATAATGTATCCCATTTGGGCGATACCGGAATACGCTAAAAGACGCTTGAGATTGGTCTGCACCAACGCCACCAGGTTCCCCACGATCATGGAGAGGACGGCGAGCAACATAATGATTGGAGTCCATTCCAACAATGCGGAATGCATGCCTAAGAGAATGAACTGTAAAAGAGCCGCTATCCCTCCGGTTTTGGACGCCGTGGAGAGATAAGCCGTAATGGTGGTGGGAGCCCCCTCGTACACATCCGGAGCCCACATATGGAAGGGTGCGGCGGTGATTTTAAAACCTATGCCCGCCAACGTGAATGCGACCCCCAACCATAACGCCATGGACTGCGCCGCATCCAAACGAGCCACCGCCAAGGACATCCTGTCAAACTGAGTGGAGCCCAGCACCCCGTAGAGGATACTGATACCATATAGCATCACGGCGGATGCAATCGCCCCGATGATGAACATCTTTAACGCCGCCTCAGCGCTACGCTTCTCTCGCTTCGCGAAACCGACGAGCGTAAAGAGACACATGCTCGTCAACTCAATGCCGAGATAGAGCATAAGCAACCCGCCTGAAGAGGCGATTAGCATCAAACCAACGGTCGAGAATATCAGCAAGCCGTAATACTCGCCGCGGAAACTCATCGCCCCCTCTTCCGCCACAGACGCAATGCTGACGGTAATGAGCGTCAACAGGAAAATGGTATCAAACGCGCGAGAATAGGAGGTGAAATTCACCAAGCCATCCCAAAGTTTCGCATCCGGAGAGTGCCAATCGATCAATAGGATAATCAATCCGCCAATCGTTACCAACCAACCAAGAAAGGCTGGCTTCTTCTTTGGGAGGAATATATCCAACAGGATTATGAACAGGGCAAGGACGGTCAATAAAATAATTGGGTGAAGGCTACTGTAATCGTTTGGCATCGTTACTCCAACCGTTTGGATTAATATGCATCGCATATCCGTTTATTGCTGTTAAAAAGTATCGTGTTCCATATTGCGCGTGAATATTTCCATTGGTGATTTTCGCGGATTCGTTCGTTGAAGGTGTCTTCACCGGTGTGATGGACGCCACAAATGGCTGGGCTTGTTTGCTCACATCGATCATTCTCACCAGCGGCTCCGGATATAGCCCCACCACTATTAACAGAAGAGCCAGCCCTGTAATAGCCACCCATTCCGTTGTTTTCGCGTCCGGTAGCGAGGGATACATCTCTTCCTTAAATTGTCCGAGAAATATTCTCTGTATCATACGCAACACATAGATCGCGGTCAGCACGATTCCCACGACGGATATCAGAGCGAGGACCGGATACCGCATCCACATCCCGTAGAAGCAGAGAAACTCGGCAATGAAGCCGCTGGTCGCAGGAAGGCCAAAGGACGCCAAGCCACCTATTGTCATCAGCAAAGCGATTCCAGGCATCTTTTTCGCAAACCCACCCATGGAGGGGATATTGCGCGTGTGAGATTTCTCATATATTAATCCGACGCATGCGAAGAACAGCCCTGTCATGATCCCATGGGAGAACATCTGCATTACAGACCCATTGATTCCAATGGGGTTGAGGGAGGCAAGTCCCAACATCACCACACCCATGTGAGATACGCTAGAATAGGCGATGATGTACTTCAAATCGGTTTGCCCCATGGCGGATAACGCGCCGTAAAGGATGTTTATCGTGGCGATCGCGCCCACGAGAAACGCGAAATGCTGCGCTCCGTCGGGCAGCAACCCCATGCCAATTCTCAAAATGCCGTAAGCCCCGAGCTTCATGAGCACACCGGCGTGAAGCATCGAAACCGCAGTTGGCGCGGATGCGTGCCCATCAGGCGACCAAGTATGAATAGGCCAGATACCCGCAAGCACACCGAACCCTATGTAAACTAAAAGGAAGATGGTCTTCTGGAAGGAAGGCCCGTAATGAGCGTGAGCCATAGCGCCCATGTCGAAGGAATGGGGAGTCTGGTTAAAGTATAAGGCGAGTATCGCAACAAGAATAAACGCGCTTCCCGCCAGAAGCATCAATGTCAACTTCATCGCGGAATATTCCTTGGTGCGCTGCTTCGTGGAGGTTCCCCACACGCCGATTAACAAATACATCGGCAACACGGCGATCTCATAAAACAAAAATAGAAAAAACAGATCTCTCGAAGCGAACACGCCAAAAACACCGCTCACCAATAAAAGCAGGAGGGAGAGAAACTCCTTGGTCCGAACCTTCTGTGTCCATGACGCAAATATCCCCCCAGTGATAATAATCGCGGTTAACAGAATTAAAACAACGCTGGTGCCATCCACACCCACATGATAGCTTATTCCCAGCGATGGAACCCAAGGCAATGTCTGTTCGAACTGGAACCCAGCCACCTGACGATTATAAGCGGCGAAAAGCCAAATGGCGGCAGGCAATGTAAGACCCGCCCCCGCAAGCGAGACGAAACGAACCAAGGTTCTCAGTTGCCTTGGAATCAGCAACAGCACAAGCGATGCGGTCAGCGGCGTAAGTATGACGAAAGTGAGTATCCAATGTGTCATCGGGCGATTTATCCTGGTGATGATTCAGTGTGTAATCATAGTGATGTGCATAGGGCCTGGAAGATACTTTGTCAGCCACAATAAGGTGACAATAATGAATGAAACAGCGGCAAGAACGGTGACCGCGTAACTTTGCGTCTGTCCGGATTCGGTTTTGCGGATCGCCAAACCACCCTGCTGGCAGACCCAGGCAGGCAGTCCGGAGACGATGCGATCCACGACATTCCTGTCAAACCACGCGACCATCCCACCCAAGGCGACAACCCAAGCGGCTCCAAAACGGTTCCAAAAGGCGTCCATATACCATAGATTCACAAGAAATGAGTAGACCGACGAAGGCAAACTGGTAACCGGATCTTTCTCCAAACGCCGAACAGCATACAGTTTCCAAGCGAGTCCTAAACCGAAAAGAGCTACGAGGGTGGATATCCCAGCCAAAGCCGGATTTAACGGTTCCGTGGGCATGTTCAACCCGGTGAGGGAGTTCGCAAAACGGTCGCCGAAGTATAGATAACCTCCAAGGAACACGGAAAGAAAACCGAGTATCACGAGAGGCAACGTCATCACCCACGGGGATTCATGCGCATGTTCCGCATGTTCGGAACGCGGCTCGCCCCAAAATGTCATCAGCCATAACCGCAAGGAATAGAATGCCGTCATGCCCGCAACGATTATTGCGACCACCAACGCAAACATCGCAACAGGCTCTTTCGAGGAGGCTTCGCGTAAAGCGCCGAATATGGCGTCCTTGCTCCAAAAGCCGGAGAACGGAAATAGCCCCGCCAATGCGAGCACGCCGGCAAGGCATGTCCATGCGGTGATGGGCATCCTTTTCATCAAACCACCCATACTGCGCATGTCGTTAGGATCGGAGCTATGATGCAAAGCGTGAATGACGCTACCGGCTGTGAGAAAGAGGAGGGCTTTGAACATGGCGTGAGTGGTGAGGTGGAACATTGCCGCAGTTTGACCCGTGGTGTACACGCCGCTCACCGAGGGAGCGATCACCGTCCCCATAGCCCCAAGTCCCAGCATCATGTAGCCTAGCTGACTGATGGTGGAATATGCAAGCACCTTCTTGATGTCATTTTGCACGATGGCGATGCTCGCAGACAAAAAGGCGGTGATCATGCCGATAACAAGCACCGTCTCCGTCACCACCGGAACATAAGCAAAGAGAGTGAAGAGCCTGGTAACCATGTAGACCCCGGCTGCCACCATCGTGGCGGCATGGATCAAAGCGGACACAGGAGTGGGGCCCTCCATCGCATCGGGAAGCCATATGTGCAGCGGGAATTGCGCGGACTTTCCCACCGCTCCGCAAAAAAGCAGCAACGGTGCAAGCCATAAGAATGTGCGGGCGGAAACAAGCGGAGTGAATAGCTCCCCCATCGAAATTGCGTGCATCGTGTGCGCGATATCGGTGAACTGAAACGACCCGGCGGCGCTGGATAGCAACAGCACCCCAAGCAGAAATCCCACATCTCCGAACCGCGTCACCACAAACGCTTTTTTCGCGGCGTTGGCTGCGGAGGGCTTGAACCACCAGAATCCTATGAGCAAATACGAGCAAATTCCGACAAGTTCCCAGCACACATAGAGCTGAAAGAGATTATCAGCCGACACCAAACCTAACATGGATGCCGTGAAAATACTCACATATGCAAAATAACGGGCGTAGCCGTTCTCATTCTCCATGTAACCAATGGAGTACATCTGCACAAGCGCACTAACAAGCGTTACAACGCACACCATGGTGAATGTTAACGCGTCCAGGTTAACATCCAGAGCAATTCGATAAGAGCTACCGATGGTCAGCCATGTGGCGGAAGCATATCCCCTATGGAGAAATAGGGCGATATAACCGCTATAGAGGGTAGCGGCGATTGTGAAAATTGGCGCAACTTTTTCCGCTTTTCGCGTTAATGCCAGAACTCCGGCGATCAGCGCCCCGATCAGCGGAGCCAGGGGTATCAACCAAATTATGGGCATGCCTAGGTTATATCCTTGAATTTATAAATTCTTAGAACCTGCAATTAAAATTGTCAAATTCATCCCATGGCGCATCACCAGGGGTTGTCTCTTCAAATGAAACATCAGTGAACATTACGAAATCGTTCGCTCGTTCAAACGAATCCGCTACCCTTTAAGCAACGATATATCTTCCACGTTTATCGTGCCGAAATCGCGGTAGATATTTAAAATCACCGCCAACCCCACTGCCGCTTCAGCCGCCGCCAAGGTTATTCCCACCAGCACAAAAATCTGCGGTTCCATTGAGCTTGGATGAAGAAATCTCCAGAAGGATAGAAAATTGAGGTTCGCGGCGTTTAACATCAACTCAATGCTGAGTATCACAGCGATCGCATTTTTTCTCGTGAACGCACCATAGGCTCCTATCATGAATAAAAGAGCGCTAACCACTAAGAAATCAGATAAATTCATTCTTCCCCACCCGAGATTGTGTACGTGTGATTATGTTGACTTAAATCTCGCTTGACCAACAATGGTTCCTGCGCAGGATAAGATCGGAACACCATTAGCAACCCTATTCAGGCTTGCTATCCGGCAACGCCTCCAGCGATGGAAGCGGTAGAGGCGCAGGCTCCTTTTCCGACTTCGCCAGAACGATAGCCCCCACTAAAGCCGCCAGCAGCAGGACTGAGGCGATTTCAAAGGGAAGAGCGTATTCTCCAATGAGGGCTTGACCCAATTGACGAGTTTGAACGTTTGCAGGGAGTATTACATCACGGCTGTTCATCCACTGATGCCCCGTTAAAATCGCTGCAACCCCTGCCGCAAACACGACGCAAAACAGCCCAATCGGCAGAGACATCCGATTGGTTTGAGGTTTGTTCGGATTCATCACATCCTGAGTTAACATCAGGGCGAATAGCATAAGCACTAGAATGGCGCCAACGTAAATTAAAACCTGAACCACCACAAAAAAATGCGCCTGCAGCAAAGCGTACAAGCCTGCAACCCCAAGAAAGCAAGGCAGCAACCAGAAACCCGCATGAACGATATTTCTGACTCTAACCACCACTAAAGCGGACCCCAACGTGAGAGCGGACATAATAAGGAAAGGAAGGTGACTGTCGATTGAATTCATGCATGCCCCCCGGTGGTTGTCGTAGTCGATTTTTGAGCGTTGCTCGCCTTCTGCGCGGCTTCCGCCTCAAGAGCTGCTTTAATCGTTTTCGAGTTGCTTTCAACTTGCGCCTTGCCACCTGGCGCCAAATCCTCAATACGAAATACGCTTCCGCTTCGCTCATAAGTGGCTAGCTCATAGGAGGGACCCATATGAATCGCATCAAACGGACATGCCTCTATGCAGAGGTCGCAAAACATGCATCGGCCAAGATCCATTGTGAATTCGCTCACACCCGCATGCTTTCCTGCCCCCAACTTCGTCATACTGATAACATTGGTGGGGCAGGCCTGGGCGCACAAAGTGCATCCGACGCATTTTAACCGTCCCGCCTCCTCATCGTAAGGCAAATAAAAAAGCCCTCGATATCGCGGTGATACCGTCCGCTTCTCATAAGGATAGGAGATGGTAACCTTTTCACGCTCGAACAGATTTACAAAGGTCACCTTCATACCCCTGCAAAACCCGGCCAAACTGGACATAAAGTCGGACAAACGTGATTGTTTTTTTTGTCGCTCGTACATGGAATCCATGAATCCTTCACATGTTTGTTCAATTATACCACTTATGAAATACGTTAGTTACTAAACTTGCGTTATCACTATAGCTTGATTATTGCATGGATGGCAAGGGCTTAAAATGATATTTCGCCCTTGCCATCCATGAATTATTGTTTGATGCTAGCATTACAGCTTTAGTTTAGTATCGCCTGCATGTCGTTCTCAGGTGTGGTAATGGGTGTAAGTCCATATTTATCCACCAACAGATTTAAGACTGACGGCGCTATGAAAGCGGGAAGTGACGGTCCGATACGAATATTCTTGATTCCAAGATAGAGCAATGTCAAGAGTATTGAGACCGCTTTTTGCTCGTACCATGAAAGAATTAACGACAACGGAAGATCATTCACACCGCATTGGAACGCATCTGCGAGCGCCAATGCGATTTGTATCGCCGAATAAGCGTCATTGCACTGCCCGATATCCAAAAGCCGAGGCAAGCCAGCGACGGTTCCGAAGTCGTATTTGTTGAAACGATATTTTCCGCAGGCGAGAGTCAGGATGATCGTGTCCTCGGGTGCGTTTTCAGTGAATTGAGTGTAGTAATCGCGTCCTGGACGCGCACCGTCACATCCGCCGACGAGGAAGAAATGTTTCACCGCCCCACTCTTGACGGCTTCCACCACCTTATCCGCCACGCTCATCACGGCGTTGTGCCCGAAACCCACAAGGATCGTCTTGTCATCTCCATCCTCCATAAAACCCGGGGCGGCAAGAGCAGCGTCGATCACAGGCTTGAAATCCTGATTTTGCATGTGCCTTACATTAGGCCACGCCACCATTCCGCACGTGAATATCCTGTCGATATAACCGGGCTTGGGCTCTTGGATGCAGTTGGTGGTCATCAGAATGGCGCCCGGGAACTTGTCGAACTCTTTTCCCTGATCCATCCACGCGCCTCCATAATTGCCGACCAAGTGAGGATATTTTTTCAATTTCGGATATCCATGAGCGGGAAGCATCTCCCCATGGGTGTAGACATTGATCCCCAACCCTTCCGTCTGCTTCAAAAGCTCTTCCAAATCCTTGAGATCGTGACCTGATACGAGAATGGCTTTGCCCTTCACCGGTTCGATGCGTACAGGCGTCGGTTCCGGATGCCCGAAAGTGGTGGTGTGCGCCCGATCCAGCAACTCCATCACTCTGTAATTGATCTCACCCATCGCAAGGCATCTGCCGAGCAACTCCTCCTGATCCGGTTCAGCGGACGCCAGATAGTTCAAGGCTTCATGCATCTCGTTGAAAATCCGATCATCCTCGTATCCTAATATTACGGCATGATCCAGATATGCAGCGGCGCCCTTCAATCCATAAAGATAAAGCTCTTGCAATCCCGCCAGTTCCATGCCGTACTTCTTGCGTCTTTCCTCGATGGACACATCCTCGGCCTGCTCCAATAGTCCGATCATATCGGGGGCAGGCTCCCATTTGGCAGGGCCCTGAAAATCCTCCGGACATCGATCCTTCTCCCGACAAACTTGCAAATAATGCCCTTTGGCTCTCTCTTTTATCATGCCCGCTCTTAACAGAAGCTTTTGCATGCGCTCGGGATCGAAATTCACATTCGTCACCGTCGTGAACAAGGCCTGAAGCATAAACAGATCAATATCGTTATCCTTGCCGCCCAATAATCGAGCGTGATATGCATACTGTGAAATCCCCTCGGTTGCATAAATGAGCAAATCCTGAAGTTTGGCGGTGATTGGGTCCTTGCCGCAAACACCCACATCCACGCATCCGGTACCACGAAATGTCTGCTCGCATTGATAACAAAACATTCTTTTCTCCTTGTTAAGGATCAGATAACATGCGATATATCCGACCCCTCGTTTACATTGTTTGATTACATCGGGTGAATTACCCGCAGGGAGTCGTCGAATTTGACGGTTCCAACGAGCCATGCAGATCAGCCGCAGTCTTTTCCATGAAAAAGGAAAGTACCTTCCGGTTAATCTCCTTGGTTAATTCCCCTAAGATACAGCTTTCACGAAGGCAATCGGATCTTCCGAGAAGACAGTTGCTTGGAAGATACGGACCTTCCACCGCCTCGATCACATCTATAAGTCGAATATCCTTCGCATCTCTTGCGAGGCGGAAGCCTCCGTGCGGTCCGCGTACAGCCATGAGAATGCCCGCCCTAACAAGCCATTGATGCACCTTGGCAAGATGGTGAGTTGACGCCTCCAGGTTATCCGCAATCTCTTGATTGGAGATCAATCGATCCGGATGAGCGCTGATGTAATCCACGGAATGCAATGCCAATGCGGCGGCGTCCGTCAACTTGAGACAGGTAAGCATAACTAACTCCTCGAAGGGGCTATTCTGGTATTATAATACCACATTACTTTAATTGGGAGTTTCATTTACCGTATCGCAGCAATGCCATTTTATCCTGTTGACTTCATGAATGTTAGGGAATATACTATTCATGAAAAGCCCAGGTGGTGGAATAGGCAGACACAAGGGACTTAAAATCCCTCGCCGCAAGGCATGCGGGTTCGACCCCCGCCCTGGGCATTCGGTATAAAAAACGGATGGAACCAAACCTAATCTCCAGTCCTTGATATCACCCATTACATTCACAGGAATGGAGGCGAGAAAACATGAAAGTCACATTAAAGTGCCACTGCGGGCAGAAGATTTTCAGCAAGGATATCATGCAGCGCAATTTCTACGTCCGACAGTACGGACCGAGCTACGTGTATATCAAATATCGCTGCTCCAGATGCAAGAAGCTTGGCGAGCATTTTATCAAGCAAGAGGAGTGGGATGACAGCCTGCTCCGCGACAATATGACGGAACTTGAACCGGACGAAAAATTACGTTTCGAAAAGCTAGGCAAAATTAGCGAAAAAGAGATCAAAGAGTTTCACAGCTACCTCGATAGGCACAGCCTCAGAAAAATAAAGGATTGGAAGGAAGACAAATAGCGAAAACCCCGAACACATCTTTGATAGAGACCCATGACCTCGGCCGCTTTTATGAAAATGGCGCAGTGAAAGTTCAAGCTGTCACGGGAATCAATCTATCCATCAATGAGGGGGATTTCGTTGCGATAATGGGTCCTTCGGGCTCGGGCAAGTCAACCTTCATGCACATATTGGGATGCCTTGATCGTCCCACATCAGGCGCCTATCTTTTACAAGGCGCGGATGTATCAAAAAGTCCGGATATAAAACTAGCGGAAATCAGAAATCGTACGATTGGATTTGTTTTTCAGACCTACAATCTGCTTCCTCATGCGAACGCTCTGAAAAACGTCGAGTTGCCTCTTCTCTACAAAAACGGTGCGTTCCCAAAAAACGCCGCACAGGAGGCGCTTTCCGCGGTGGGGATGCAGTCTCGCATATTCCATAAACCCAATCAACTATCCGGCGGTCAGCAACAGCGCGTCGCCATCGCTCGCGCTCTGGTGAACAACCCTTCCATCATCCTAGTGTAATGCACACTATATAACTTGACATCTGAATGGTTATATGGTAAGATATGGTATGAACTCAACACACCTTCCAATGACCATTTCCAAAGATGATCGCCGCATTTTGGAGCGGCTTGCTCGGGGGCGGAATTGTCCCCAGAAGATCGTATTACATGCCAAAATAGTGTTGCGCTTTGCTGATGGCATGCGCAAAGCAGCGATTGCCAAAGAGCTTTCAAAAAGTCGTCCGACGGTGGACCTGTGGCTTTCTCGTTTTGCCGAATTCGGCTGTGATGGTCTCCTTCGAGACGCTCCGCGTCCCGGGGGCCGAAAGCCTTTGCCGACCGACAAGGAAGCCGAGATTATCGAGTGGACTCTGTATGGAAAGCCGGAAGGACAAACCCATTGGAGCAGTCGTACGCTCGCCAAAGCTCTGGGTGTCGGTTCGACGACGGTTCTGAACGTCTGGCATAAACACTCGCTCAAACCATATCGTACGCGAACGTTCAAGCTCTCCGGTGATCCACATTTTGTCGAAAAGGTCCGTGATGTGGTGGGTTTGTATCTGAGTCCTCCTGAGAAGGCTTTGGTGTTGAGCGTTGACGAGAAAAGCCAGATTCAGGCTTTGGATCGCACTCAGCCCGGACTGCCGATGAAGAAAGGGCGTTGCGGAACCATGACCCATGATTACAAGCGGCATGGTACGACCACATTGTTCGCCGCTCTGAACATTCTGGACGGCTGCGTTATTGGCCAGTGCCTGCCCCGCCATAGGCAGGACGAGTTCCTGCGCTTCTTGCGCAAGATCGACCGTGAGACGCCCAAGGACCTGGATGTCCACCTGATTCTGGACAACTACCAAACTCATAAAACGGCGAAGGTTGAACAGTGGTTTGCCAAACATCCCAGGTTCCACCGCCACTTCACACCGACCTCGTCGTCGTGGTTGAATATGATCGAGCGATTCTTCTCTGAACTCACAAACAAAGCGATTCGGCGCGGAGTCTTCCGTAGTGTTCAGGAACTGGAGCAAGCGATCAACGCCTTTCTGGACGCCCATAATCAAGACCCCAAAGTCTTTCGTTGGAAAAAGGACGCTGATACTATATTGGCCAAGGTAGGCAGCGCCAGCCAAGCATTATGTAAAGAACCGTCATGTGCACTACACTAGCGGATGAACCCACCGGAAATCTTGACAGCAAAACAGGAGAGGATATCCTCGCCATTTTTCAAAAACTCAATGCCGAAGGAAAAACGATCATACTCGTCACGCATGAACGAAATGTGGCGGAGCATGCGGATCGAATCATTCATTTCGCGGATGGCTCCGTGGTGAATGACGAAGTAGTGCGAAACCCAAAAGTCGCCAATAGCATCTCATTGGATTAAAGAAACGCCTGCGAGGCATTATGGCATCTCCGCAAGCGTAGAATTGCATTCATGGAAGACGAAGGTGGGTCGTTTTTCTATTGCAAAATGATCATCCTTGTGGGAACGCGGGTTAAGACCTTGTGACCGTCCGAAGTCACAAGGACATCCTGCTCAATTCGAACACCGCCCCAGTTCGGGATGTAGATTCCCGGTTCCACCGTCAGGATCATTCCTTCCGTCATAACCGTCTCGCTTTTCGGAGAGAAACCATGTCCATCGTGGACCTCCAAACCGATGCTATGTCCCAAACCATGTCCGAAATAGGCACCGTATCCTTCGGTGCGGATGTGATTTCTCGCTATAAAGTCGATATCCTTGCCGAGAACGCCGGGCTTTATTGCCTCTATCGCCTGATTCAATGCGTCCAAAACCGTGCGATAGACCTTCCTCTGCTCTTTATTCGCGCGAGTCAACACCACAGTGCGCGTAATATCGGAGCAGTAACCATCCACTTTGGCGCCGAAATCCATTGTGACAAAATCGCCCTCCTGTAGAATTCGGTTCGTGGCGTGGCCGTGCGGCAACGAGGAACGGGGACCGGAGGCGAGGATGGTATCGAAAGCCACATCCGCGCCCATTTTCCGCATGCTCCATTCCAACTCAAGCATCACATCTCTCTCGGTGACACCAGGCCGTATGAATGGCAAAATCCCCTCAAACGCCTTGTCGGACACCTTGCACGCCTCGCGGATTATCTTGATCTCCTTAGGATCCTTTATCATACGAAGGTTTTCCATGATCTGCGAGCAGGGAGTGAACTCCACTCCCGAGCCGAGGGCGTCCGCATAGGTTTTCCAGTTTCGCCAAGAGATGTGATCCGATTCAAAACCCAGTTTCGTTACGCCTTCCTCACGCAGCCTGTCGGCGATCTCATCGGGGTAACTCTTTTCTATTTGAAAAACTTCCCATCCCTTGCACTCCATTCCGGCTTGCGATGTGTAACGAGAATCGGTTAAGAAGATTTGGCGCGCATCCGTCAAAAGTATCACCGCGCTAGATCCGCTGAAACCGCTCAGCCAACGTATATTGTGTATATTGGTTACGAGCATGGCGTTCAACGACGCGCCATGCATCGCCTCGCGCGCCAAGGTTAATCTATCCATTTAACGATGACTCTCCTCTACGAGTGTTTTTGCGGCTTCCAGTGCAAGCAGATAACTGTTGGTGCCAAAGCCTATTATTTGACCGTTGGTTACAGGGGAAACAACCGACTTGCTGCGCCACTCTTCTCGAGAGTGAATGTTGGTCAAATGCACCTCTATTGTTGGAATGCGAACGGCGGCGAGAGCATCGCGGATGGCGTAGGAATAGTGCGTATACGCTCCGGGGTTCAGTATGATTGCGTCCGCCCATTTCATCGCGTCATGAATAGCGTCAATCAACTCCCCTTCCGCGTTGGACTGAAAGATACGCACCTCGATGCCCATCGATCGAGCCTTATCCTTGACTTTATGGTTGATATCGTCAAATGAATCCTGTCCGTACACATCCGGCTCGCGAATGCCAAGCAGGTTCAAGTTTGGTCCGTGCAGCAGGCAAAATTTCATCTCTTTAATCTCCGACTTATTTTTTCGAGGATGAGGACGGAGGCTCCGGCATGATCGCGGATTCCACGAGCAGTTCGGGAATCCCATCTCTTATCGGGTATGCTCGATGACATTTATCGCATACGAGAGTCTCTCCAACCTCTCTCAAGGGAGGACGGTCCTCGCAAGCGGGACAAGCCAAAAGCTCAAGTAGTTTCGGATCTATCATATTAAACCTCCAAAATCGATGAAACGGGTGCGCGCTATCCTGGAACGGATACTCCGGCAACCTCGCGATAAACGTCAAGTGTTTGTTTGGCGGAACGCACCCAACTAAACTGTTCCGCGCGCCTTAATCCTCTTTCACTCCAATATTGTCTCATCTCGGCATCCGTTAATATACGCACAATCGCATCGCCCCATGCCACGGCGTCCATTTTAGGCAATACCCAAGCTCCATCACCAACCACCTCCGGCATCGCCGGGGCGTCACTTACAAGTGTCGGGGTTCCGCAAGCCATCGCTTCGAGGGGGGGCAATCCGAACCCCTCGTAAAGGGAAGGAAACGCCATCCCATCCGCCGTCGAGTATAGCGGGGGAAGATTCTCATCTTCAACATAATCGGTGTATATCAACGCATCCGCGACATTCAAACGTGCAGCCTGCCTGATTAAGGCTTCCCATTCCCACCCCTTTTTACCCGTTATTACCAACTTATGAGGGATCCCGGACTGTCGCCTTGCGCGGGCGAACGCTTCGATCAGCATCGAGTGATTTTTACGTGGCTGCAGCACTCCCACGGTGATTAGGAAGGGATCGGTGATTCCGAATCGATCCTTCACAGCTTCCCTTGCCAAGTCTTTCGGCACCGGTCCATACTCCGGCCCCGCCGCTTCCGGTATGGCGATGATTTTGGATTCCTCCAACCCGTATATCCTAATGATATCTCTTCGAGAGCTTTCAGAAACGGTGATTACTTTCTTCGCCCTTCTCATGGCAGGCGGCACGGAGAGATTCAAAAGCAGGCGATGTTTACGTGGAAACCATTCGGGATAGAGGCGAAACGAGATATCGTGAATAGTGGTAATAATCGGACAGGGCGGACGAATAGGAATAGTATACTGGGTGTGCCCGATATCCATACCATCCATTTTCAAAGCTTTTGGAAAGGTGAATATCGTCCAGATGCGATCGTTATTGGCAGGGACCACACGAATATTCAGATTGGGAACATCCGGCAGGATACCAGAGGGGATAGGCAAACGGGAATAAACGAAATATTCGTCCTTTTCGCGCGGATTTTCCTTGGAAAGATTTAAAATGGATCTTATAATATTCAACCAATAGGTACGGTCACCAGTGTATCTGCCTGTAAGCGCCCGTCCGTCAATGCCTATTCGCATCCCTCTTACGCCTCCGAAAGAAGAGTTCGATAGAGCGCCATCGTCTCCTCCGCCATGCTCGAATATGAATGTTTCCGAGCGTACTCCCCGGCTGCGGATGTTAACGAAGCTCTCTCTGCCTGATCCTCCGCTATAGTCTTTATGAGATCCGCCATCTTCTCAGTATGTGCTGCTGGGTATACTCTAATGCAATCCGGCGTATCGTCTAGATATTCCATGTTAGGAGGAATATCCGAAGCCAATATAGGCTTGGCGCATGAAAACGCCATGGCAAGCGACCCGGATCCGCTTGTTTGGTGGAACGGAGCCAAGATTAAATCTGTGGCGGCCATCCACTTATACATATCCTCCCTATTAAGATACCCCGTAATCCGAACTCGATCATTCAATCCTCTTGCGGTTATCTCCTTATCGATGACCTGAGCGTAGTCCGTTCGATCGTCGGGATGCATTCCTCCGGCGAAAACCAGATGGATATCATTCGGCAACAAGGAAAGCGCGCTAAGAGCGTCAAGATGCCCTTTTTTACGAGACAGAAAGCCGAACACGGTGACTATGAACTTGTTCGCCAACCCAAATTCCAGTTTCATCGCGTTTGATGAGGGCAGCGCAGGAGAGGATGGAACTCCATGACGAATCAATTGTACCTTTTCAGGGGGAATTCCCGAGAGGGTCATCAAGTATTTGTCCTGAGATGTATGCACTAGGATACGCCTGATATTGGGGTGCATGAAATTGGAGCGGTTAGTGAGACGGATCATGAGGGATCGTACCGGATTTCCAGTGGGTGGAAGAAACTCATGAGCGGTCAAAACCACGGGAGCGCCCACGCGTTTCAAAAAATTACCGCAACTATTCTTCCAAGGCGCCACTCCGCCGAAGAGGAAGTATTCATGCTGGATGTGAACCAAATCAGCACGGTCCTTTTCCGGTGAATAGCTCTCCCAATCGGTTCTGCGAACTCGTGTCGTCCTTTTGGTCAGTGCATCCACAAGATAGTCACTATAGTCGCTGATCCCGCACTGATTCTTCCGAGGGGCGATCATCACGATGCTGAAATCCTGCTGAGATGAGGGGGGCATATTCGTTTTTACCGTTTCGCCAGCGCCTTTTGGTAGACCTCCAATGTTTGCAATGCCGTATTCCTCCATTGGTGTGTCTTGGCGTACTCTTGTGTGCGTTCGATAAGCTCTTTTTGACCGATCGGATTTTTCAAGACGCCTTTCAAACAGGCGGTGAAATGATCGGCATCCCCCGCTCGAAAGAGGCGAAGACATGGATGCCTCTGTTGTATCTCCTTGAAACAAGCCAAATCCGAGGCGACAATGGGCTTGGCGTAAGCTATCGCCATCATGATGGAGTAGGAGCCGGTTGCTTGAGTTTGCGGGATAATCACCACCTCCGTCGCCGCCATCATCTCCGCGATCTCCTCCTCCGATAAAAAGCCGGTAATCACGACTCGTTTTTCGAGCTTCAAGGAGGCAATGCGCACCTTCAGATCATCCCCCCACATGTTCTCGGTCGGAATGCGAACCCCGCCCGCGATCACAAGTGTGAACTCCTCGGGAAGATCAAGCAATGCGTGCAAAGCGAGTTCATAACCTTTGGAGGGATTGATAAAACCGAAAAGCGTGATAAGACGTTTGTCCTCCAAGTGAAACCGATCGCGCATAACGCGCCCCTGCGTTGGGGCGGGATAAGTTGGGGGAACACCAGCGGGCACCACATGCACATCCTCCGGCTTCGCCCCACGAGATACAAGTATTTCGCGACCGGCTTCCGTCAACACAATGCTTTCTCCGGTGACAAAAGGGGCGATCTCCACGCTGTCGCGATACTTCGCGTTTCTGATCAGCATCCATTTCGCAAACTTATGGATTATTCGTTTTTCCTCCTTGTAACGGAGCATCTCAGCCACGGAATAGGTGGTGTGCGCGGTAATCACCACAGGCTTTTTGAGCAGGTAACGCATGTTCCAGAAGGCGCTGGACCCGGGCATGATTCCTCCCCAAAATCCGTGCTCATGCTGAATATGTATCAAGTCCGCCTGGTTTAATCTCTCCGCCTGAGCCTGATAATGAGCCATCTCCTGTTTGCCGGGATCAATCGGCTCCACGATCACTTCCACCAATTGCGACAGTTCAGCCACCAACTCTCGTGTGTAGTTGGCGATGCCGCAATGATCTCCTACGGTTGTAAGCATGGCGACTTTCATTCCACTCGCCTTCCCAACTCAATTAATGGAGGTAATTCAAAAATCAGCTAATGAGGAGTGTAACACAATACGGAATCTCATGGGAAAGTCTATAACGCGAAAATCACAATTATTCGACCGGTTTCCAAATTCGGATTATGTCCTCATGTGTTCAAGTATACCTGAACGATATAAAGGCTATGAGTAAATATAAGTGATTAAGACCGCATAGCCCTTTTCGCAGAGGATCCGATATGCAGCAACTCGCTTTTGATCAGTCCCAATGCAAGCGCCGGGAATGCTAACGTTGCGTAAGCCCAGCCGCGGGTAAGTCGATAATATAGGAACCTGCTTTTAAAGTATTGCCTCGCCATCCGTCTCGAATCCTTCCGGACACTCCCCATCCAATGGTGTACCACCTTCGACTCTGGCACGTAAAAGATTTTGTATCCGGATTTTTTGATTCTATGGCACCATTCCACTTCCTCGGAGAAGAGAAAAAATATCTCGTTCATACCGCCCACTTTGCTTACAACCTCTTTTTTAACCATGAGGCACGCTCCGGAAACCTGATCCACCTCGCAAATACTATTGTAATCGCCTCGGTTGCCACGTTTGCGTGGGTTTCGACCGCCAATCAGGCTGCGATAATCATCCCATATTGCGGGGAAATCCCCGCCGTTGGTTTGCAACGTACCGTCCGGGTGCAAGAGCATGGGTCCGCATACCCCTGCGTCCGTGTGGGATTCCAAAAAACGCTTCAACTCCGGGATGGAATCCGGCATAGGTATGGTGTCAGGGTTGAGTAAAAGATAATAGCTCGGATCCGACATCTCCATCAGTCTGTTGTTGGCGCAGGCAAACCCAAGATTTGAGCGACTTTCCACAATGCGGACCTCCGGAAAGGCCTCCCGGATCATCTCGACGGAGCCATCCGAAGAGGCGTTATCCCACACAAAAATCGCATATGACGCGTCCGTGGTTGCCGCAGGGATCGCTTCGAGGCACTCCCGCAACATCGCACAAGTGTTGTAGCTAACTATAAGTATGGAGATGTCGGGGTTCAAAGGGACTCCGTGATGAAAATGGAGAGAGGATTCCACGAAGGCGTCATTGACGCCTGTCGGGAATCCTCGCAAATGGGGTTATGAGATAAACGCGGTTATTTCCGGGAGGAAAGATAGGCGACTAATTCCTTCAATTGCTGCGCATTTATCTGCTTCGGGCCGTAGGGAGGCATGATGCTCTTCTTATTGATCTTCTTAGAGTCACGAATCATGAGAGCTAATCTCGCAGGTTTCCAAGTTTTGCCGACATGCATGAGGTTGGGACCGATTTTCCCGCCCTTTTTACCAATGGCGTGGCACATGTCGCACTTTTTCTCCGCATACACTTTTTCGCCCAGTTCAATCATCTTCTTGGTATTGGCATTGACCTTCTCATGCTTGGCTTTCGGCTTCCAATGCGGTTTTGCCTTTCCAAGGGACAACGAGCAGATACCGAGCACCAAAGTGAGTGCACAGGCGAATGCAAGGAACACTTTGAATTTCATTTATCAATTCCTCCTTCTTCGATGAAAATGTCATCCCCTATTATTATCCACAATAGATGGGTTTTATACACCCTTATTTCAATAGTTTTTTCTGTTTTAATTCTGACGGGAAATCGGCTATAATAGAAGATACAAAGTATCAACTATGCATGAACATGCATCCAAAGGGGCTTAAAGACAATGAAAGAGGGTATCCACCCGCAATATCAGAAGGCTACCGTTACCTGCGCTTGCGGAAACACCTTCGAGACACGATCCACCAAGCCGGTTATCCGGGTGGAAATCTGTTCCAGTTGCCATCCGTTCTATACGGGCAAACAAAAGATCGTGGATACTGAAGGAAGAGTTGAGAAATTCCTTCAAAAGTATAAGATGAAGGGTTAAGGCGATTGCTAAGTTCCTCCGAACGCATACATTTCGCAAAACGTTGCTGAATGTGATGGCTTCGGTTCAAGGAATTTCTGTTTCAAGGATTGATAACGCAGTATCCGTCCGCCAAGATATAACCCGCATGTGCTTCCAAAACAGGACGTAACATACGCAATGAGTGTTTCGTATAACACATAAAAGCGATAGTGTTGCGTCCTTTTATCATGCGGGCGGGATACATTCCGAGATTAAGACTGGAAATTGCATCGTTGAACGCGCATGATGATAAACCCGTGCTTTTTTATGCTTGGTTTTCCTTTTTTCTTCGCTTCGTGGAATATAGGGATGAGGTGCGAAATTGAGTGACATCCTACAATATGGCGGTCAAGCGGTGCTTGAAGGCGTGATGATGCGCAGTTCACGTTTCTTCGCCATTGCATGCCGCAAGCCGGACGGGGAAATCATTGTCAAGGACGAACAGGTGGAGCAATCCATCGTCGGAAAGCTGAAATTCCTCAACAAACCCTTTTTGCGGGGCACCTTGGCTTTGATCGACGCCATGGCTCTTGGAATAAAGGCTCTGAATTTTTCGGCGTCCATACAGGCCGATGCGCTATCCGAGGAAAACGCGACGCATGATAGTGAGAAAGATGATGCCACACTTGCCAAAAACAAACGAATAAACGATATCGCCATAGGATCCGTAATGGTGTTCGCCATATGCTTCGGGATTGTTCTGTTCATCGCAATTCCCACTTTGCTCACCCAACTCATTCAAGCGAGACTGCACATACCGACCCATCACATACTCCCATACCCCGAGCAGGTATCCCTCAACGTCGTTGACGGAGTGATACGAATCTCCATATTTCTCATATACCTCGGGTTGATCACTCGCATGGAGCATGTACGTCGCGTTTTCGAGTACCACGGCGCGGAACACAAGGCGATCAATACGCTCGAAGCGGGGGGAGACCTTTCACTTGAGAACTGCATGAAATCCTCCAGAATTCACCCTCGCTGCGGAACAAGCTTCATCATAGTCGTGTTACTCGCAAGTATTCTCGTGCACTCTCTCTTTCCGCGCCCTCCGATGTATCTCATGCGTCTGGCTCTTCATATCGCCTTGATACCTGTTGTGGCGGGATTTTCATATGAAGTGATCAAGTGGTCCGGCAAACGGCGAAACTCCTTTGTGTCGCGCACTTTTCTGGCTCCAGGATTGTGGACGCAGAGACTCACCACAAGAGAACCGGATGAGACTCAAGTGGAGGTGGCGCTAACCGCGTTACAAAAGGTTATTCAACTCCAAACGGAAAGTGAGTCACTTACCGGCATGGTTGTCTGACCGCTTTGGACTATTGTTTCTATTTCTTTCCGTCTGCGAAAAAGTATGATTTTCTCCTCAGAGGGGTTCTCAACATACGTAAATAACGGTTCTCCGTCAGCCCTTATCACACTCATGCGTCAATCAGCGACATCATTTGTGCGATCATAGGATCACACGCTTTGGCATTGAAGCGCACGCGCCGCGTTGGCATGTGTTGATACGCACTCTCAACATCCCATGAACTTGATGATAGAATATTTCATGTTAGCGTTTGAAAGCCTTGATTGAATGTCCATTTGGCTTTGGGATACACTATAGGCGATCAAAATTTAAGGAGGTATGTTTTGTCCCTGGAACAAGCCAGCGAAAAACTGGATGCGTTGGAATCCCGATATGAAGAGCTAGGCAAGCAGATGATGGATCCGGATATCATAAGTGACATCCATCAGTACCATCATATTCACAAAGCCTGGGGTGATATCGAGGAGGTTGTGACGACATATCGCAGCTACAAGCAAACTCTGAAACGAATTGACGACACCGAATCGCTTCTGGGCGATCCCGAGATGAGGGATTTGGCTGAATCCGAGCTTGCGGACCTGCGAGATCAACGGGATCAGATCGAGGCGAAACTCAAACTGCTTCTGTTACCCAAGGATCCAAACGATGACAAAGATGTAATTGTGGAGATTCGTCCGGCTGCCGGTGGGGAGGAGGCGGCGCTTTTCGCAGGCGACCTTTTACGCATGTATATTAGATATGCGGAGCGAAAAGGGTGGAAAATCGAGATGATGAACATGCAGGAGACGGGAATCGGCGGATACAGCGATATTTCTTTCTCCGTGAAGGGAAAAGGGGCTTATAGCCAACTCAAGTTCGAAAGCGGCGTGCATCGCGTCCAAAGGGTTCCGGCAACGGAATCGGGGGGAAGAATTCATACATCCACCGCCACCGTGGCTGTGCTTCCCGAAGCGGAGGACGTAGAGGTGGAAATCAACCCTAACGACATTGAAATGGATGTGTACCACTCCTCTTCCGCAGGCGGACAGAACGTGCAGAAAGTCGCCACAGCCATACGCTTGGTTCACAAGCCAACAGGGTTGGTCGTGACATGTCAGGATGAGCGAAGCCAGCTCCAAAACAAGGAGAAAGCGTTCAGGATACTTCGATCCAAGTTATATGAGCGTGAAATGCAGATGCGCACCGACGCTCGAACGGAAACCCGGCGTTCGATGGTTGGAACCGGTGATCGTTCCGAAAAAGTGAGAACGTACAATTTTCCTGACGGCAGAGTAACCGACCACCGCATCGGCTTGACTATTTATAATATCCCTAGCATTCTGGATGGGGACATTCAATCCTTCATTGATGGCTTGACCACGGCGGATCAAGCGGAGAAGATGCGTTTGGACAGCCGAATAGATTAAGATGATGAGGTGCGCCTGCCGTGTTCCCCGATGTCACTATTGAGGATTATCTAAGAAAGGGGGAGAATGCCTTAACCGAGGCGGGAGTGGAATATGCGGCGATGGAATCCCGTATCCTGATGACTCTCGCAACGGGGATGGACAAAGTAACCTTGATAGCTCATCCGGAACTTCCCCTTTCACAAGATCAAATTGATTCCTTCATGAGCTTGATAAAACGACGATCCGCCAGAGAACCCATGGCGTACCTTAGAGGTTTCCAGGAGTTTTACGGTCTGGAGTTCCTGGTCAGCAAGGATACCTTGGTGCCAAGACCTGAAACGGAGATGCTGGTTGATTACGTTGTTCATACCCTCGCAGATAGGAACCATCCCGTAATTATTGACGTAGGCGCAGGAACTGGATGCATCGGAATATCCGCAGCCATCAATAATCCTCTGGTCCATGTAATATCCATCGATATCAGTTGGAACGCCTTATGCATTACCAGACGAAACGCCGTAAGGCATGGGGTTGATAACAGACTGTCCTGCGTGCAATGCGATCTGCTTGCGGGAATTGGAACGAATGTCGCGGACATCATTGTGAGCAATCCCCCCTATATCCCTAGTGGTCATATCCCATGCCTTCAGCCTGAGGTTGGAGACTACGAACCGAAATACGCTCTTGACGGCGGATGGAACGGCTGGAAAGTCATTGAAAAACTGCTTGACGAGGCGAAAGAGTCTTTGAAGATCGACGGAATCCTCGCATTCGAGATCGGCGCGGGAATGGGCGAGGAGGTTCCCGAAATAATACATCGACATGGCTGGACGCTTATCGATTTGAGAAAGGATTATTCGGGGATCGATAGAATGGTTATCGCCCAACCCGCAAAATAACTGATTAAACGGACCTTCCCCTTATGGAAAAAACTTTGAGAACGGAATTTTCTCGGAGGCTATCCATAAATGAAACGGGGAAACGTCATCCTCTCCCTCTTCGCTTCCATGTTCTGCCTGTTTGTTTTCACCGATAATGCGAACAGCCGACAGACGAATGATCTCATGTCACTGGCGGAAGCGCGAAGATACATGCTCGTATTAATCAATCAAGATCGAATGAGCCATGGATTGAATCCCGTTACAATGGACCCCATCGCCACGAATGCGGGTCAAAAACATGCGGAGGAGATGGCGAAATACTGTTATCTGGCACATTGGGACCGAGAAGGCAAACTGCCGGAAGAGAGATACAACGAAGCGGGTGGCTCCGGGTTCGACGAGGAAAACGTTTACCTTGGAATGCATTATTATGGAAAAGAGCCAAAAGGCCCCATGCAGTTGGAGGCGAATCCCACCTTCACCCGAAAAGAGATTGAGGATATCGAATCGACTTATATGAATGAGACTCCTCCTGATGACGGTCATCGCAGGAACATTCTGGATCCTGATCACTTCCGGGTGGGGATTGCCTTGGCGAAATCCAAAACGGCGAATGCGGAAGTGATAACAAATACGCAAGAGTTTGTAAATGATGCGATTAAAGTATATAATCTTCCAACAATTGCAGATGTGGGCGCCAATGTAACCGTGGCGGGAAGACTCACCGGCGGTTATCGGTTCAGGGCTGTGACGGTGGGCAGAGATGCCACTCCATCCCCGATGAGCGTTGAGGATTTGAGAATGACGCGGAGTTACGGGATGCCGCCCGCATACGTCACATATTACCCGCGAGGTTACGTTACGCCGGAACCGGTAATTTTTACGAATTCAGGTATCTTCTATGTCACTGTGAATCTCAGCGACGCCGGCAAACCAGGTTTGTACTACATATCCATATGGCTGCAAGATAATACCGGTCGGGATTTCATCGCATCGCAGAGAACCATTCTCGTGAACTAATCCCTCGTCAGGTGACGCGGGTGATGCCATCTCCCGCCGTCATTGGGACGAAACATTGACTGAACCCTTTCTTCATCACCAAAACGCTCAGCCGGACATACCGTTAATCGAATGCACCGACTTAACCAGAGATTACGGGAAGTTTCGTGCGGTGGATTCCCTTTCGCTTTCCGTCAAGGCGGGCGAGATATTCGGTTTTCTGGGCCCGAACGGTGCGGGAAAAACCACCACGATACGTATGATCACCGGGCTTATTCGTCCCACATCCGGCTTCGCCAGGGTCGGTCCCTATGACATCCGAGAATCTCCCATTGAAGCAAAACGTCTGTTTGGTTATATCCCCGACAACCCCTATCTATACGACAAGCTGACAGGCGGGGAGTACCTGCGGTTCATGTCGGATATCTACAATGTTCCGGACGAGGGGATGAGAGAGAAAATGGACTCGCTGCTTAATCTCTTTGAACTCAAGGATAAGGAGCATGACCTTATCCAGGGATACTCCCGCGGAATGAGGCAGAAGATCGCTCTGGCGGGGGCGTTAATCCATAATCCCACGATCATAATTCTGGATGAGCCCACCGTCGGGCTGGATCCTCGAAGCGCTCGCATACTGCGCGACGTTCTGCGCCATTTCGCCGATCATGGAGGCACGGTGTTTTTCTCCACGCACATCCTTGAAATCGCGGAGCATCTTTGCGACCGTTTCGCCATTATCAATCATGGCAAGATTTTGACGTGCGGCGCTCTGGAGGATCTATTAAACCTGAACCCCGGCGAGGATAAAACCCTCGAGGATGTATTCCTCCGATTAACCAGCGAAAACAACATAAACGAACTCCCTTGAGGCTTCAATAATGTCAAGGAACCTTTTCAATCTCATCATCCTAGGCGTAATTCTAATCAATTTGACATTAATGCTTCTTGACAAGCTTCATCGCATAAAACACTCCGGAAAAAGCCTTTTCGCCGACAAATGGAGTCTCGTCCATGTCTGGATCGCCGGTCAGGTAATCATTGCGGGCATGTTCGTTTTTTTCATATGCAGCGGCTTGGCATTCGGCATTTTGTCCTCATGGATTTTCAAATCGCTTCATCAGGATTTTTTCAACGACATTGTATTGCTTTCCCTGCTTCCTCAGAATATTTTATTGGTCTTTGTACCCGTATTCTATATAATCGCCGTTTATGGAGAGCCTCTATCAGCAATTGGCTTTCGCTTGTCGATTAAAAGCCGCGATGCAATCAAAGCTTTTAGTTTTGGTCTGGTTCTTCTGGGATTTGGGTGGAGCTTTAACTTGCTGCTGAATATGACCTTGCGGCATTTTCTCGGCTTCAGAACGTACACCCACCTTGTCCATTTGAATAATCAACTGGGTAATGGGAACCTTGTCAAAAACGATATCGCCTCACCGTTGTTGGGGGTTATTTTGTTGGTCATGGGAGCGGTGGTGGCGCCGATAGGCGAGGAGTTCTTTTTCAGAGGTTTTCTCTATAACGCAGCAAAGAAACGATACGGTGTCATCGCCGGGATTATTCTAAGCTCAGCGGTTTTTGCGCTCGTGCATGGTGGTCCGTTGCTTATACCTTCGGTATTTCCCGTAGGCTTGGTTCTCGCCTATGCGTATGAGAAATCGGGAAATCTGTGGACCTCGGTTATTATGCATGGAACATTTAACGGATTGCAGTTGCTTCTGGCTATCCTATGGAAGATTACATAGTGTGAACCCACGTGGCTTGTATCCACTCGCCGATGGAAAATGCTTTCGAATTCAACGATGCGACAAAAGACTGAATTCGTGTTCGAGGCGTTTCCGCCATCGTGACGGTCTTATTGATTGAATGGTGCAATTACATGGGAAAAGGAACGTATACCATATGGGTGCGTGAATACCCGATGGCTTTTTTCGTACAAACGTTTTTTTGGATAATGTAATTGTCCCTGAAAGAAAGATTTAAGAATGATCAGCAAAAAATATTTGATAATCATGCCGTTGATATTATTAGCGGCATTCCTTGCGGGATGCGGCAGAAATATCTTTCCGTTTAATCAATTCGTTCCACCTCCGGAAATCGCGCAAGGCAGGACTTTTTTAGCTCAGAACAACGTCGCGAACGCCACCGCCAAATTCAATCAGGCCATTGCGAAGTCCCCTACCAATCCGTTCATATACGAATTGGTTTGTCAAACCACCAGCGATCTGAACCATCCCGAGTTAACGATCTATTACGCCAATCAGGGTCTATCTGGCTGTCCCAAAGCTTCGAACTATGACAAAGCGCAACTGAACACCATTTTGGCGATGGCGTATCGAAACCTGGGCAATCTCGACAAGGCTCTGACCTATCACAAAGCCGCATATGATTTGATGCCGACTGATCCGATGATGATGAATAATCTCGCCTACACATATGCGGATATGCCTGGTGGCGGCGAGAACCTTGACGAAGCCCTCTCCCTCACGCAAAAAGCGATATCCGCAGCAGTAGCTCAAAACGACCCGGAATCCACCGTCGGAGTGATCATGGATAGCCTGGGATGGGTGTATTACAAAAAAGGCGACTACGCAAACGCCTGCATCAACTTGGAACGAGCGGTGTCCCTGGCTCCGGATAAGTCGGCGATACATTTTCATTTGGGGATGACATACGCTAAGACGGGACGGATCAACGACGCCATCGTTGAGATGCAAAGGACGTTACGTCTTGATCCGGGAGATCGCGATGCGGAGACCCAGTTGAAATCGCTTCAGGCGATAGCGAACGCTCCGGATAACGCAAAGCATAACATCAAGGAGACAAGCGCGAGCGCCATCTGAAGCGGACAAGCGGATGGCTCGTTCTCAGTCTTCGCTTACTCGAACAGGGTGGAGATGGATATGTCGTTATGTGCGCGATGAATCGCTTCCGCGAATAAAGCGGATACGGAAAGCTGCGTGATCTTAGGATGCTTTTTGCTTTCAGGCAGGGGAATGGTATCCGTAATCACGATCTGTGCGATCTCCGGTCTGGATGTTAATTTTTCCACCGCGTTTGCCGCAAGCACGCCATGGGTGCATGCGATGTATATCTCGGGGTTGCAACCGTGATTCAAAAGTGCATCCACGGCTTCGATGATGCTTCCGCCGGATGTAATCATGTCCTCGATGATAATGGGGGTTTTCCCCTTCACATCCCCTGCGAGATGCGTTACAGCGGTGCGCTGATGAGCGGGGTGGTGCTTGTACCCCACCGCCAAAGGCGCTCCTAATGCGTTCATCACCCGGCGCGTTTTCTTCACTCTTCCCTCATCCGGCGAAACCACCACGATGTCTTTCATCTTCTTATTAACGAAATAATCGCTCAGAAGATTAATTGCGGTAAGATGATCCACGGGGATATTGAAAAAGCCTTGAATGGCGTCAGCGTGAAGGTCCATCACCATCACTCGGTTAGCACCGGCCGTTGAGATGATATCCGCCACCATCTTTGCGGTAATCGGTTCGCGGGGGGCGTCCTTTTTCTCCTGCCTGGCGTACCCGTAATAGGGGATGACGGCGGTGATTCGATGCGCCGAAGCTCGACGCAGCGCATCGATGCAGATGAGAAGCTCCATGAGATTCCTATCCACGGGGGGACAGGTGGGTTGAATCACATAAGCGTCGAACCCACGGACACTTTCCTCGAATTTAATGTACGTCTCTCCGTCCGTAAATCGGGATATTTTAAGTTTTCCCAATGGTAGATTCAGCTTCTCGCCTATTTTTTGGGCGAGCAATGGATTTGCAGTGCCTGAATAAATCTTCAGTTCCATGCGGTTAGTCATTAGTCGATTCGCCTCGCACAAAAACAGCCCGTAATCCTTAAGGGAGCGGGCTGAAATATTAAGGTCCGGATCACCCAAGGTGACCTAAATCACGCATAAACAGATGCGATTTCATCATCAATGCAATTGCAAAATTCGAAACTATGGTTCATGCGGACTGTTTCACGCTGTGTGAATCGCCGAACTGCGTATGATGCAATTGCCTGTCTCTTATGCGAGATCCGCAAAAGCGTAAGGTGTAATCACCTCAACCCTTTGATAATTATACCCTCAACAGTTAATTGCAAAATACGATTTCCAAGTATTTCACCGAACGTGAAATGAGCGATAATAACCACATTTCCTGAATTTTGCAATTACCTCTCAATAAAACTCATTTAAGGGTGCCGCGAAACATCCCTGTGGAACGCTTCAGGGCGAATTCAAGATTTTCAATCAAACCCGGGTATGAATTCGCATCCTTGCGGACAGGCACGGTCGGGAATTCTCGCTATTCACGTGTGCATTCGCCTGAGTGGTTCGTCATGCAATCGGAACACGCATAGCGAATTAGAAGCGCACCCCCATGGAGATGGTGGTGCCATCAGCTCGCAGACCTGTGCCGATGTCATTGCTGAACCCGCTGACGTAATCATAGGTTCCCTGCAGGAAATATCGGTCGGTGATATCCAAACCCGCCGTTAATCTCAATCCGGGTTGAGTGGTGCCGCCCATGTATCCCGCATTAATGAAATAGATTCCGCCGCCGATGCCTGCGTAAGGGCGCACCGTTTTATCATGCATGTCGAAAGTCCATATGAGATTCGCAGTTAGCGGAACCACGAAATTGGTGTTTCCATGCAAGTCATGCTGTGAGTAATCGATATCCAAATGCACTTGACCGTTTAAGGGCGAAAAGGCGATGGCGGGGCAGTAATCGAAGCCGAAGGACATCCATGGAACTGACGAAAGCTGCATCATTCCGCCGTTGGATGGGATGAACACTCCCAACTTAAAAGCCCACTGATGCGTTGGCGGCGGGGCGACATCCTGCGCACCTGCATATGGAATGATACAAGTCAGAAAAGCCAGAGCAACCGAACAGACAAAAACAAAACCGCGGAATCCGTTTCGAGTGATTCTCATCAATCCATCTCCTTGGATGCATGTGATATGTCTGATCAGGTAATTGCAAAATTCGATTTCCACATATTTCACCCAACGTGAAATGAGCAATAAAGGCCTTATTTTCCGAATTTAGCGATTACCTCTGATGTTATTGAATATCTTTTCCCCTAAGACAAAACGCGCATGGAGACGCAAAAAATCGAACGCCCTCCACTCTGCGTGATGGAAACAGGAAAGAGCATTCCTAACAAAAGAAAGATAAGCTGGGGGGATGGGTCGCTCCCCCTAGCCTACGAAACAGCTTTTAGTATCGTTCGCGACGAGAGTTGTGATCTCTCCCTCCGGAATAGGAGTTACGACGCCCTCCCTCCGGGCGATTTTCGCGATCTCTTGCCTCATTTACGATGAGAGTTCGTCCGCCCATGTTTGATCCGTTTAGAGCGGTGATGGCTTTCAAAGCCTCGTCATCATTCGCCATCTCGACAAACGCGAAACCTTTTGATCGGTTTGTCTCACGGTCCTTAACAATCACGGAATCCGTTACATCGCCATATGGGCTGAAAAGATCGGACAGTTGCTCCGCAGTTGTACTGTAGGGCAGACTTCCGACATAAATGCGTTTGGCCACGACTGGGTCTCCTTTTTCTCAAAACGATGGTCGTTTGCCCACGACCGGGGAACTACCAAATGGCATCTCAAACGATTCGGGAGACTCCAGCCTTCCATATTCGCCACCTGACACCATTCGAAAATCACCGCCCGCCATTTTTATTGCACTGGCGATGACAAAGGATGAATCCTCTTATGTCAAGTATAACACTCCCTGCATTTCCGGTCAAGCAAAAAATCGTTTTTTTCTTTTATTTTATCGCTTGACATAAAAAATATGACGTGGTTTAATGATTGAACCTCATTGGATACGAATATTTCGAATTGTCAAACAGCTTGCAGACAGAAGGCTCTTGAATTTGCGTATGATTGATTTGAAGGATTTATCAGTGGTTTATTCGGAAAATCGGTCTGCGCTTTCGCATGTCACCTTGCATGTCGAAAAGGGGGAGTTCGTTTTTCTGGTAGGACCCACCGGCGCAGGAAAATCCACGATGCTCAAGGTTTTATACCGCGAGGAGTGCGACATTCAAGGGATGGTGAAGGTCATGGGCTTCGACATCCCATCCATGCATCCAAGGGATGTGCCGAAACTTCGCCGCAGCATGGGAGTGGTGTTTCAGGATTTCGGTCTGCTGCCAAATAAAACGGTTTTTGAAAATGTGGCATTCGCATTGCGCGTGATTGGCGCGGGTCGTCGCGAGATCCGCAGCAAAACGCCCGAGGCCTTGGACATGGTGGGCATGACCCATCGTTGCGACGCATTTCCGAACCAACTGTCATGGGGGGAGCAGCAAAGAGTCGCCATCGCTCGCGCCTTGGTAAATCGCCCCAGTCTTTTCATCGCCGATGAGCCCACCGGGAATCTAGACCCCGACACATCCATGGGTATCGCATCCATTTTGGAGGATATTAATTCAACGGGCACGACGGTTATCGTCGCCACCCACGACAAGCATATCGTGGACGCTCTCCGTAAACGAGTGGTGGCGTTCAATCATGGATGCATCGTTCGAGACGATCCAAACGGACGTTACGACATAGAGGAAAAACCACAGGTCTCGTAATCTTCGAGTCCATGCCATAATATTTTAAACATGCGTTTCGCCACTCTCGCTTTTTTATTTGATGAGGCATACAAGAACATCAAACGCAACGGTTTGATGTCCATCGCCGCCATTACCACCGTTACGATCACGATGGCGATACTCGGCGGCGTGGATTACTCCCTTTACCGTGTTTACCAAGTGGCTTCGACCTTGCCAAGCAAATTCGAAATTCAGGTCTTTCTCAAAACAAACGCAACACGCAAACAGACCCTGGCGCTGCAAAACACAATCCAAGGGATGCCTGGAGTAAAAACGGTTTCGCTCTTCACGAAAGAGGCCGCATGGGCTGAAATGCAACAGGAAGACAAAGAGCGGCGAACATTCCTCACCGCAGATGTCCCTGGCAATCCGCTCCCCGACAGGCTGGATATTAAAATGAAACGACCTCAGGATATCCATCCAATGTGTCTTACTTTGAGGAATAGCGCTCGTTTCCCATGGATTGATACGGTAAAAGAGGACAACGAAACTCTGAATAGGATGATGGCTACCACGAGATTGATTGCGAACCTCGGGATTGTAATCGGCTTGTTTTTGCTTGTGGCGAGCGCTTTTGTGATCCAGAACACAATCCGTCTGACGGTTTACGCACGACGCAGGGAGATTCGCATCATGCAACTCGTCGGAGCCACCTCGCGGTTTATTCGGTTTCCATTGATCCTTGAGGGTTTTTTTTACGGTTGTCTCGGCTCGCTTTTGGCGTCGGGTATCGTGCTATTCGCCGCCGAACAATTTTCAAATTACGTCAGAGCCTTCCAAACCCCAATTAGCGAACAACTTCCTCAAGAAATCAATCCCTTCGTTTTTGTTCTGGGGATGATGGTCGTTGGCATGTTAATTGGTTCATTTGGAGTGTTTTTATCCATCCGACGATTCCTAAAACGTGTATGACGAGGTTTTCCGAGATTCGGAGAAAAGCATGCGCAAATCGATTTTAATCTTTTTATCCCTATTCTTTCTATTGATGACAGCGGTGGGATCGATAGCCGTCGTGAAACGCCATCCGGTGTTAAACGCCAAGGCGCGAGAGAAACGTATTGAGCAGCGAAAACGCCTTCGCGGCAAGCTTTCCACTTTGCAATCGCAGATCCGCAAGAAACGCACACAGATAAGAATCGTGAAACGCAAGGAAAGAAATGCGATCGCCTCCGTGACGACGGTGGAGCATAGACTGTTGCAGACGGAAAACAGACTCGGAGTTGCGCGAGACCGCTTATCCTACCTTCAAAGAGAGCATCGAAAACTGACTCGGCGCATTCAAAGAACCGAGGCGAGTTTGAACGCCCGACGGGATTTGCTTGCGGTTAGAATCCGACAGAATTACGAACAAGGCAACATGAATTACGCTCAAGTGCTTTTTCGCTCCCGAAGTTTCAACGACTACCTCTCCAGATCGTATTATGTGCAGCGCATCGTGGAAAGCGACGAGCAGTTGGTGCAAGGGATCAAGGCGGACCACGCCAGATTACTGTCCGACCAGAGACGCCTGATGGCTCAGGAAACGGAACAACGGAGCATCAAGCAATCCCTTGGACAATTATCCTCGCAATACGCCAGCGACGCCGATCAAAAGAGGCAACTGCTCCATAACATCCAGCAATCCCGCGATGACCTCGAACAGGAGCTCGATCTCCTTGAGCAGGAATCCTCGCAAATCGAGACAATGATCCAAGCCACCGAAGAGACACCGAGCGGACGAGCAAGGATGCTGAAGCCTTACCATGGCTTCTTCATCCGCCCTGCGGAAGGACCGATCACATCTCCGTTCGGGATGCGCTTCCATCCCATCCTGCATTGCTATCGAATGCACACCGGCGTGGATATCGGCGCCCGATACGGCTCCCCCATCATCGCCGCCGCAGCGGGCGTGGTCATCTACGCAAGCTACATGCGAGGTTATGGAAATACGGTGATACTGGACCATGGCGGCGGACTCTCCACCCTATACGCCCACTGCTCCGCGCTTCTTGTGAGAGTGGGAGAGCATGTGAAACAGGCTCAGGAGATTGCGAGGGTGGGTGCGACGGGGCTCGCCACGGGACCGCATCTTCATTTCGAAATTCGACGCAACGGGCACCCCATAAAGCCCTACTGGCGATAAAACGCATGCCTGTTCCAGTTCGGCGCATTGTGGATTACTGCGATGCGATGCAAACCTCAATTTAGCATCGCATCGCATATTGTTTTTTTCTGACACACATCCCAAACTCAAGGTATCTTTCATTTGACCATTACGGACAAAGTTCCGGTGTTTCAGGACAAAGGCGTCTCGAAACACCGGACGGAAGCTCATCAATTGGCGGAAACCATTATGTTCCCGAAAGCTAATGGTTGAGTTATTCGGAGATTCAGGGCATAATATAATGAAAATCTTTCAAAAAAGGACGGCAAAGGCAAACAGCGCTCCGCAGTCATCATCTTTATGCAACGATGCAATCATACCCATACTTCGCCTTTTGCAATTGCCGTAGGGTTCTAAATGGATTTTAACATTGATAATGACGGAATCATCCCCGTCATCGTTCTGCGTTCGGAGAACTTGGATTCCGGAAACGCGGATGAATTCAGACGTCATATCGCCCCAATTCTTGCCACCAATCCGAAGGTGATCCTGGATATGAATCATGTGGAGTTCCTGGATAGCTCCGGACTGGGCGCCATACTCTCTTGCCTGCGCCGTGCGGGCGAAACCGGTGGGGATATGAAACTCATCGGCATGTCGGAAAACGTTCGGTCCGTCGTAAGAATCTCTCGCATGCATCATGTCTTTGATATTTTCGAGAGCAAGGAGGAGGCGATACTCTCCTTCAATCATGCATTGCCTGAATAAACTGCAGGATGCAGTGTAGAGATTTAAGGAGATAACATTTGCGTCGGGACCAATTTCAATCCCCACTGTATGAGTCCATACAAAGACATATCAGGTACTCTCTTGCGAAAGAGTATGATGCATTATCCCCGAGAGACGCTTTTCATGGGGTGGCTCTTGCCGTGCGGGATCGTTTGGTGGATACGATGCTCGCCACGAAGGCGCGTTACCGCAAAGCCAAGGTGAAACGGCTCTATTATCTCTCCATCGAATACCTAATCGGACGATCCCTGAACAATAATCTCGTTAATCTCGGATTGATGGATGAAGTGCGCCAAATCCTCGAAGACATGGGACTCAATCTCGACCAGGTTCTATCCGAGGAGAGCGATGCGGGGCTGGGCAACGGTGGATTGGGACGCTTGGCGGTCTGTTTTCTCGATTCCCTCGCCACGTTGGACATGCCTGCGATCGGTTACGGAATTAACTATGAATACGGCCTCTTTAAACAGGAGATCACGAACGGTTACCAGAAGGAAAAGCCCGATAACTGGATGGCTAACGGCACGCCTTGGGAGATCGTCCGTCCGGAGGAGGTCTGCTATATCCCCCTTTACGGCAAGATCGACCACTCTCAAGATCGCAAGGGGGGATACAACCCTATGTGGCTCGACTGGAAGCTGCTGGTGGGCGTTCCGCACGACATCCCCATATCCGGATACGGTGGGCGAACGGTCAATATCCTGAGACTTTTCACCGCCCGCGCCTCTAACGAATTCGATATCAGGATATTCAACGAAGGGGATTACATCCGAGCGGTCAAGCAAAAAATTGAAACCGAATCCATTTCAAAGGTTCTTTATCCCTCCGACGCCGTGATATCAGGACGGGAGTTGCGATTGGTGCAGGAGTATTTCATGGTCGCCTGCGCCGTGAGGGATATCGTCCGCAGGTATCTTAAAGACCACGACACCTTCGATGATTTTTCGGAGGAGGTGGCGATCCACTTGAACGACACCCATCCGGCGTTAACCGTTCCGGAATTGATGCGGGTGTTCGTGGATGAAAACGATCTGCCATGGGAGTTCGCCTGGGAGTTAACCCGCTCCGCGCTTGGATACACCAACCACACCCTGATGCCCGAAGCCCTGGAAAAATGGCCTGTCTCCTTGATGGAATATGTCCTGCCAAGACATCTTCAAATCATCTATGAGATCAACCAGCGTTTTCTGCAGCAAGCGTCCGCCAAATGGCGATTCGATGCCGCGAGAATTCGCAATGTCTCCATCGTGGAGGAGGGGGAGCAAAAATTAATACGGATGGCGAATCTCGCCATGGTCGGATGCCATTCCGTGAACGGCGTTTCCGCACTCCATTCGGATCTCATCACCAAAAAAATGGCTCCGGATTTCTTCGCATTATGGCCAGAGATATTCAACAACAAAACGAACGGAGTCACACCGCGAAGATGGCTGAAGCTGGCGAACCCTCACTTCTCAAAGATCATTACGGAAGCCATCGGAGAGGAATGGGTTACCGATCTCACGCATCTGCGCAAACTGGAAAAATTCGCCGACGACGTCGGTTTTCAAGAGGATTTTCTTCAAGCCAAGCGCATCAATAAAGAGCGTTTGGCGAGGATTATTCGGGACACCACGTGCGTGATCGTCGATCCCGACTCCCTATTCGATGTTCAGGTCAAACGCATTCACGAATACAAACGTCAACTTTTGAACCTGCTTCGCATTATACATGAGTATCTGCGGATTGTTCAGGATAACATCGAACCCTCTCACCCGCGAACCTGTATCTTCGCGGGGAAAGCCGCTCCGGGCTATGCGACGGCGAAAAACATCATTAAGCTCATCAACAACGTGGCGCAGGTGGTCAATAACGATCCCAAATGCAAAGGTATGCTGAAAGTGGTCTTTTTGCCGGATTATCGGGTCAGCCTTGCAGAGAGGATCATCCCCGCCGCGGATTTAAGCGAACAGATTTCCACCGCAGGCATGGAGGCGTCCGGCACGGGAAACATGAAATTCACCATTAACGGCGCACTCACCATTGGCACTCTTGACGGAGCGAACATCGAGATATTGCAGGAAGTTGGAGAAGAGAATATTTACATATTCGGGTTAACCGCATCCGAAATCGAAGAGATGCGTATAGCGAAAAGCTACGATCCGATTGAGATGCTTAAGGAACATCCTGACTTGAAAAGAGTGGTGGATACTCTCTCTTCGGAACTGTTCTCGCCGGGGGAGCCCGGGCTTTTCAACTGGGTTCGCAACAGTCTAACCGAATACGGTGATTACTATATGCACCTTGCGGATATGCCGTCGTATATCCAAGCCGAGGATCATGCCGGCTCCGAGTATCGCAACAAGCCGCTATGGGCTCGAAAAGCGATCCTAAACGTTGCTCGCTCCGGAAAATTCTCCAGCGATCGCACCATAAGGGAATACGCGGAGGAGATTTGGGGTATCAACCCATGTCCAGCCGAAAACATCATGGCGTAGGATTGACCCCCAAAAACTCTTAGGTTCCATGCTATTTCCGCGCGATCTCGAAGTAGAGCGTAGCTTGATCGTTTGGCCCCGCAGTGGACAGATCGACCACAAGGTGATCGCCCTGAATATGGATCGGCAACGGAGCCACTCGCTCTCCTGAAGCATCCAAACGCCACGCTTTGAACCCCTCTGGATGCATACATCGCAAAGTTACCGTGGCGGAACCAGCCCTCACAAGATAGGGCAAACGTCCCCATGTCTCCAACACCCTTTTATCCTGACCGCGAAAAAGCATATCGGTGTTCTCCACATCCGTCACATGCACCAAAAGAATGCGAGCGCTCCTGTCCAAAGGTTTGTCATCCAGCGAGGACGCCCATATAACCGCCCTTGCGCCCTCCACCTTCGCATCGAGCATTTGGGTGTGTATCGTCTCTCCGGGTCGCGCCACTCCACCGGCGGTTCGAGGGGTGTTGACTTCGAACAGCCCTTTGTTAGCTTCAAGCAGCGCCTCCCCGTTATCGCTTTCCAGTATCTGGCGGGATAGATTTGTTTGGTTGGCGGGAGGCAGGAACCCCTTTGCTCTCATCAGTTGCTCTATTTGCTGGAGGGTCTGATCCGTCACCATGATCTCGTTTTTAGCGGGTTTGGGTGGATTTTGCGTTGCGTAGACGGTGGTTCCCACGCCTGTCACCAAATCCAAACCTCCAAGTCCAGGATCCTTCAAAGGAACTGGGCGATTCATCAACTCATTGGCGGACCGCAGGAGCGTGATCTTGTGATACGCCGGTTTCATATCTTCGCGTCGATAAAGGAGAATGGCTGCTCGATCCGCAGCCTGATTGGCGGGATCGCAAGCCGTGTCGAAATAGCCGATAGGGCCGCCTGATATCGCCGACTGTTCGCTGCTGGCGTAATCAAACCTCCACACTCCGCCCCAATTCTGCAAGGAACCAAAGGAACCCATCAGCAACCCGCCTTCGGCTCGGTAGGGATTGGGCGCCACATAGTTGAACTCCGTCACAGTGAACGGCTTGTTCCAGAGGCGGGTCTCCACGATTCCCCCCGGGCCGGCGCCACCGGCATCCACAGCGGAACCTCCCCCGGACGATCCCTCCGACGGCAAACTCCACTGTTTTTCAAGGAAACTCGGATGATCCCAGTAGAAATGGTTATCCACGTAGTCGAACTTCATTCGATCCACCATGAACTGGGGCAACTCAGCCCATCCGTTCAAATATGTCAGAAGGGCTTTGCAGTGAAGTTCATCGCGCAGGAATGCGCTCATCCGATCCCAGGTTCGATTATGCAGCCAAGCCGCGAATACGGCGAAATCCAAGCCTTGAGGAGTGTTGTCGAAATTGGATGGCATGGGGGCGTTGAGAGTGGCTGAGGGATCATGCCACGCCTTTTGAACCGCCTCGTCACTGGCGTACCGTGTCCTTAGCCATGCATGCCACTCCCGTTCAAAGTCGGCGTGCAAGGCGCCGCGAACCGGCCCCATGTTGGCAGGCATCGTGGGTTCGTTCACCAAGCTGATGAAAGCGATAGTCGGATCGTCCCTCCACTCCAAGCCGGTGTAGGGGTTCTTATGCGTAAGCAGTTCCCGCGAAAAATCCTCCCAGTTCCTCAGCGCCTTGTTCGATACCATCACCGCCATTTTGAAGTTACTAATGTCGGAGTTATCTCCCGGTGCCTCGTCCGGTCGAATCGGTCTAGAGACGAAAAGGTCGGTGGTGACATAGATTCCGTGCTCTTTCAACTGATACACGAGGTAATCAAGCTTGTCCATTTGGGCGGGATCGATATGAAGACTGCTGTTTGGATCGTTGGTGATTAATCCGATCTCGTAGTGGTGGATGCGAACGGCGTTGTACCCAAGCATCGCCAGCCTTTGCGCCAACTCGCGCGCCTCCGGCTTGGTGGGATAGTTCGCGGAAAAACAGAGGTTCACCCCGTAAAATCGTTCCGGTTTATGGGGGGAGTCGGAGAATGCGAAGTGACCGTCAGGGGTGGCGATCACCCAGCCGTGTTTGCCCGCCGGTGCGTCCTCCAGGAAGGAAAAGTCCAACGCACTCCCCTTGATGATATTCATTTTCGGTTCCAACGGTATCCAATCGGCGTCTTGCTTGAGCATAAGAGGTCGCTCCTTTTGAAGGTTAAGTTCCGAGTGAAAATCCACGGTGAATTGGATGGTTTTCGGATCATCGGCTTTCCAATCGTAATTCACCGGATCGCCAGTGCTGATTCGTATTTCGAGATCGGTGGCGTTCCAGATGCGATTATCCTGAAGGAGAATCGTATTGTTCGGAGTTGTTACCGTGAGGGAATGCGTACCTTTTGTTAGGGAAAGCGAATGACGGCATGTGGCGATAGACGACTGCGCCGCCGTCACAGGCACCGTGGTTGATGTGCCGTCGGCGTCGCAATGCGCCCCTATCCAGGCGGCGATGGGAAGGATCATCGACACGTCGATGTTATTGACCTGCAGATCCTGTTGTGGCGTCATCACGTAGCGACAGACGATGGAAGTCCCCTCCTGGCGGATATCGGACTGGACTGTGATCTTAACTCCGTTCGTGGTGACAATCACCCCTCCCGCTTCGTTTTGCCGGGAGTTGGCGGAGGTGACACGTCTTTGCACCCATCCGGGTTCAAAGATGTTGGGGCTGATCGTGGCGACAATCGCGTTGGAGTTGGCGTCCCTGAGCGTAATCTCCCCCGAGTTCGCCCAGATGCCGTTGATCGTATCCGCGCAGGCTGCGGATGCAAGCAGAAGCGACAGGAGGATTGAAAACCATTGTTTCATAGCTATCTCCGATTTGAAGGTTGTAGGCGCGTCCCACCGCATAATTCCTACGGTTGCATTTTATCACGAATTGGCGTTATTTGACGCAATAATGCGTTTACGGATAGTATTCATACCTTGAAAATAGGTATTAAGTCAGTAATTCCATACAAATCTCCAGGCGGATATCGCTATCGTCCGAAATGAGGAGCAGCCCAATCGGACACCGATAATACCCCCTTGGAGAAACAGGTCAATGCAATGGATCATATGGCGAATAGCAAAGGAGCGTTAGAAATGAAGGCGATACGCGTACACGAGTTCGGCGAACCCGAAGTGATGAAAATTGAGGAGATCGACACCCCGTCGCCAGGCGCGGGGGAGGTTGTGGTGAATATCATGGCGATCGGGGTGAACCCGGTGGAAACCTACATCCGCAAGGGCATCTACGGCAACAGACCCCTGCCCTACACTCCCGGTTCCGACGCGGCGGGGATTGTGGAAGAGGTGGGGGAGAATGTCACGGAGTTCAAACGGGGGGATCGGGTGTACACATCGGGTTCGCTTACCGGAACCTATGCGGAAAAGTGCCTCTGCACCGAATCTGAGGTGCACCCTCTGCCCGCCACGATCAGCTTCGAACAAGGCGCGGCGTTGTACGTCCCGTTTGGAACAGCATGGCAGGCTCTCTTCGCAAGGGCGAAGGGCATGGCGGGGGAGAGCTTGCTGGTGCACGGCGCCTCCGGCGGGGTGGGTCTCGCCGCCATCCAATTCGGCAGGGCGGCGGGCATGCGAGTCATCGGCACGGCGGGTACGGAGGAGGGATTGAGGTTGGTACGGGAAAACGGAGCTCACGTCGCCGTCAATCACACATCGCCGGATCAATACATGCAAATCCTGAAGGAGACGGAGCACAAAGGGGTGGACGTCATCCTGGAAATGCTTGCAAACGTGAATCTCTCCGATGATTTGGAGATCATCGCCCCGCACGGAAGAGTGGTTGTAATCGGCAACAGGGGCAAGGTGGAGATAGATCCGCGCCTCATGATGCGCAAGGATTCCTGCGTGATGGGCATGATGCTGGCGAACGCCACGGAAAAGGAGTTTCGGGGAATATTCGCGGGGATCGCCGCCGGATTGGAGAACGGATATCTCAATCCGATCATCGGCAAGAGATTCCCGCTCAGCGAAGCCCCCGCCGCGCACCACGCCATCATGGAGACCCGCGCGACGGGGAAGATCGTGTTGGTGAATGAGTAAGTGAGCAAGAGGTTAGTCCTATTCAATTGAAACGTCCGAATCGATTGTTCTGACTTATCCGATCAGTCCGACAAATTGGGTAATATATCGCTGTTCCGCCTATATCACGAAGTGGTCCAAGGGAGACTTTACAATGGATTATCAAAATCAGTTCGCTTCGCCGTCTTCCGAATATCGCGGCAAGCCATTCTGGGCGTGGAACGGTCCGCTTGAGGAAGATGAGCTTCGACGTCAGATTCGTGTTTTCAAGGAGATGGGATTGGGGGGAGCCTTCATGCATTCCCGCGTGGGATTGGCGACCCCCTATCTTTCCGAGGAGTGGTTCAAACTCATTGACGCATGCGCGGATGAGGCTCGGAAACAGGATATGGAAGCGTGGTTGTACGACGAGGATCGCTGGCCCTCCGGAGCGGCGGGCGGCTTGGTCACGAAGGATGTTCGCTATAGAATGCGGGAAGTGACTCTCACGGTGGCGAAACCCTCGGAGTATCAGCCGACGGGCGATGAAATCGGGGTTTTCTACGCGCAGATTGACGGCGCGGGGATAAAAAACGCCCGCAAGGCGGATCCCGGGGTGAAACCGGAAGAGGGGGAATCCCTTCTGGCGTTTCATGTTCGAACCATGCCGGAATCCCGATGGTACAATGGGCAAACCTATCTGGACACCCTGTCCGATGAAGCCGTGAACGAGTTCATCCGTGTAACCCATGAAGCCTACAAGAAAAACAGTCTATCGCAATACAACAACTCCGTTATCCCGGGCATCTTCACCGACGAACCCAACTACGGCACCCTGGGCGCTAGGCATTTTCCCAACACCATCGGATGTCCATGGACCGCAAAGCTCCCCGAGAGCTTCAAGGCACGCTACAATTACGATCTATTGGATCATCTTCCGGAACTGTTCTTCCAACCGGAGGGCGTAGCGTATTCCGCCGTGAGGCACGATTATATCGACACCCTCACCCATCTTTTCGCCACGAATTTCGGAGGGTTGATAGGAAAATGGTGCGAAGAAACCGGCATCATGTTCACCGGACACGTGCTCGCCGAAGAGAACCTCATCAGTCAAACGTCGGTTGTGGGGTCCGCGATGCGCTTTTATGAATACATGCAGGCTCCAGGCATAGATATCCTATGCGCCGAAGGGGTCACTCGCGAAGGCGGGTCGAATCCGGAATACTCCACCGCCAAGCAGTGCGCCTCGGTGCATCATCAGTTCGGACGAAAATGGATGCTGAGCGAGCTTTACGGGTGCACGGGATGGGGCTTCACCTTCGCAGAACACAAGGCGGTGGGCGACTGGCAAGCCGCCCTCGGCGTGAACCTCCGTTGCCAGCATCTCGCGTGGTACACCATGCTGGGAGAGGCGAAGAGGGACTATCCCGCCTCAATCTCCTTCCAGTCCCCGTGGTGGCGAAGCTACTCCATCGTGGAGGATTACTTTGCCAGAGTCGGTGTCCTGATGACCCAAGGGGAGCCTGTGCGTGATGTCGCGGTGATCCATCCGGTGGAGAGCGTATGGGGCGTGGTAACGCCTGGTGTGGGATTGGGTGGAGCCAGCGATGGAAACCGTAAGGCTCGTGAGATCAATGAACAGTTCATGATGGTGCAGAACACCCTGTTGCAGGAGCATTTCGATTTCGATTACGTTGAGGAGGATATCCTTTCACGCCACGGAGACATCTCCGGCAAGCAACTGAAGGTAGGCGGCGCACTCTACAAAACGGTGGTGGTTCCTCCGACAATCACACTCCGAAAAAGCACCGTCGATATGCTCAATCGATTTCAATCCGCCGGAGGCTCGGTCATATTCGTGGAACCGGTTCCAACGCTGATTCAATGCGAAGCCAGCGCGGAACTCAACGGATTGATCGGAAAATCCAAGGTCATCCCATTGGATAGAGCCTCTCTCTCCGCCGCATTGAACGCTGTTCCGGATTTGGATCGGGTTTCCATCGCCACGGAGGATGGAGAGCAACATCCCGATACGATTTACATGTTGCGAAAGGATGAGAGCGGAAGAAAGTTCCTCTTTATCGTGCATACCAAACAGGATTGCTCCACAGGGCCCCTTGTCATCACTCTGAAAGGAAACGGACAGGTTCAGGAGTGGGACGCCCTAACCGGCGAAGTCCACCTTGCGGACGCTAAATCCGAAAGCGGCACGGTGACGATTTTTGCGGAACTGCCGGGGGTGGGCAGCGCCCTGTACGTAATAGATCCCGAGCCTGATTCCAGCCTTCGGCCGAGGAAAAAGAGAAAGGAAATCCAGAGAATCATCATTCACCAGGAGAATTGGCCCATCCTGCGCAACGAACCTAACGCGTTTCCGTTGGATGTGGCCGAGTTTGCGGTGAACGAAGGCGAATGGCACGCTCCGATGGAAATCCTTAGGATCGACCGAGCGGTGCGGGACGCCGCCGGATTGCCTCATCGCAGCGGGGATATGGTTCAGCCCTGGGCTCAGACCAAGCCTCCCGCAGCGAAGCCGATCACCGTCTCCTTAAGGTATCGGTTTAATGTGGAGGACTTGCCAACCGGTCCTTGCTATCTTGTCATGGAGACTCCGGACAATTATTTCATCTCGCTGAACGGGCACACTTTGAAAGCGGATCAAAACGAAGGGTGGTGGATTGATAACTCGTTTGTGAAAACTCTTGTTCCGTCATCGGCGCTGCAAGAAGGGGAGAACACTCTTGTGTTGGAAACGGAATATGCGTACAATTCCAACTTGGAGTGCCTCTATTTCACCGGAGAGTTTGGAGTTCGTATAGATCAGGATCGCATGACGATCACCAAACTACCTGTCACACTGAAACTAGGCGATTGGACCACACAGGGTCTGCCCTGTTATACCGGCGCGGTGAGCTATGTCACCCACTTTCAACCCTCCCTTAAGGAGGGCGAACGGCTATGCATCGAGGTTCCAAACTGGAATGGAACTCTCTTGCATATCCGAGTGAACGGGTTGGAAGCGGGAAACATCGCGTGGCCGAATTACGAGCTTGATATCACGGATGCCCTCAATCCAGGACAAAATCGTGTGGAGATCGAAGTCGTCAGCGGGCGAAGAAACCTGCTTGGTCCGTCGCATTGCTCGATCCTCTATCCGAGATGGACCGGGCCCGGACAGTTCGTAACGCAAGGGGAGGAGTGGACGGATAAATACATGTTGCTCCCCTACGGACTCAACGAGGCTCCTGTGCTATCGATACTCAAGGATGCGTAGATAACGTTGAAGTGAGGGGCGGAATTCCATCCGCCCCTCGAACATTCCCCTTTCAACTCGCTTGGAATCTCTCTCCCTGTGAGTTGCCCGCGCGCCCCCAACCTTCACTTCATTCAAATCCCTGCACACCCCCGCCGCAAACCGTCCATTCTTCGCCGAAGAGAGCGATAAAAAAATTCCAAGATTTTTTTCCACACCCCTTGACAAGAGATAAATGGTGTGAGATAATAGATGTAACATACATATAGAAATAATTAACATATAATCGAAGTATTCCTTATCGGATATTTCAAAGATATGGAAAGGGCGTTGGAAAATGAAGATAGCGATCACATCGACAACTCAGGATCCCGACAAGCAAGTGGAACAGAGGTTCGGTAGAGCCCCCTACTTTTGCATATACGATACCGAATCCAAAAATTGGGAGTCTTTGAGCAATGAAGCCGCTGAAAACGCACATGGAGCGGGCGTGCAAACAGCTCAAACATTAACTCGCAAAGGTGTGAAAGTTGTATTGACCGGTTCATGCGGTCCAAACGCCTTTCAAACCCTGCAAGCGGCAGGCATGGATCTCTACACGGGAATTGAAGGAACGGTTTTGCATGCTTTGGAATCGTATCAGCGAGGATCTCTTGTCAAGGCCAGCCAGCCAAACGCAAAAGGCTCTCATTGAGAGTACGAAAAGAAATGCCGCATCAATGCGGCGGAAAGGAGCGCAAAATGCCACGAGGTGATGGAACAGGTCCGCAAGGACAAGGACCCATGACCGGCCGAGGATTGGGGCGTTGTTCGGGTAACAACAATCCCGCGCCTGGTTTGGGAAGAAATCAAAACCAGCAACCAGGACAAGGGCTTGGTCTGGGCAGACGACGCGGCGGAAATGGAATGGGCAACGGCAACCGCAAAGGCTCCCGCTAAGCGTTGGAACGGATTTGAAACTCGAAAGGAAAGGAGGGATATTATGCCAGGATTGGATGCCACCGGCCCGCAAGGGCTAGGTCCGATGACAGGACGCGGGCTTGGGCGATGCGCCGGATACGCACCAGGATATGGCGGAGCCCTCTCCCCCATGGCCGGGGTGGGACTCGGACTCGCCCATAGACGCGGTGCGGGATGGCGCGGACGCTTCAATGCACCCGCATACACGGATGAAAAAGCGGCGTTGGAAGCACAAGCCAAAATACTGGGGGATCGTTTATCCGTCGTGAAACAACGACTGGATGAGATCAACCGCAGCCAAAAAGAAGAATAGACCCTTCATGACGACGGGAGGACTGAAAATATCTCTCCTCCCGTCGATCAATATGAATAACCCGCCTCAATACGGAAGGAAATGTTGTTGATATGCGTGTAACGATCGCAAGCGGAAAGGGAGGGACGGGGAAGACCTTTCTGAGTGCAAATTTAGCCTGCATCCTTTCACGACATGCGGCAACCCAATACATTGATTGCGATGCGCCGGA
>JAJZOL010000219.1 GCA_021811565.1 bacterium
GCACACCTTGTCTCGCATTTCTTAATTATATTTGTGCGTTCATGAGGAGATTTCTCCTCCTCCGCTTCACCGTACCTCCCAGCTCACCTGCAAGATGAGCGGCGCGTAAACAAAGCATGGATACAGCCCCGTTCCCGCCCACATCATGCCCGGCTTCCTCATATCCCTATTCAAAACATGAAGTACGCTTCTTGCCCCGTCATCGTCAGGAAGCATCTCTCTCGCCTTTTTGCATCCCCTTGGTCAAATGCGTGCTTTCAATAATCAGGCTGCTTCGCGCCAAATAAAAAAGGAAACTCTCTTTTTTTACCAAACGAACCCAAGGATTCTCCGGAGAAGTGAGACCTCGCACGACCGGGATGAGTGAAGCGATCTTATCCGATACGTTTTCCATCCATAGGTATGGTTGCAGCCTGTTTTACTATCGGATATCGGGTATGCCGGGTATCGGGTGTCGGGTATGTCAGGAAGTCCTTCAATCTGCCGATTAAACGCTTGCATCCCCTTGGTCAAATGCGTGTTTTTCAACAGCGAGGCGGCTGCGCCAAATAAAAAAGGAAACTCTCTTTTTTTACCAAACGAACCCAAGGATTCTCCGAAGAAGTGAGACCTCGCACGACCGGGATGAGTGATGCGATCCTATCCGATTCGTTTTCCATCTATAGGTATGGTTGCAGCCTGTTTTACTATCGTTTTTTTTCGTAAGGCGAGATCAAGTAACATAAAATTCATGTACTCCGTGAGCAACTGGATAGCGAGGAAGGCTCTTAGGAAGACCATATCGCTTCTTTATATTAACCCTCGGACCGTAACGGCATATCAACTTAAGGTGAGGATGATAGCCAACCTCTCAAAAATAGCGCACCGCGCATTAGAGGATGGCGACATATTTGCAATTTGCGGTGCCATTCAATCCTCTTCGTACTGAAGGTAAGCTTCCTGTTTTGGTTTTTTGACTATATTAACCATTACGACAGGAGACTTTTGTATTGCTTCCTTAGTATATATTCTTTTGCGTATATATTATATAGTCTATATATATAAATCCACAAAATTTGAGTCGCACGGGAGCCGTCCATATTTACACTCACGCCATGCATTCCATTTGAAACCTAAAAATCATTGCGCGTATTCCGCGGACAGCATGGTTTAAATAACGTGGATAGTGTCATAATATTTTTGTGTGGCTCACTCGCTTAGCAATTCGGCGACCGGTGATCATCTGGATGACTCTGGCCGCAATCGCAGTACTTGGTATCCTGGCATGGACTCGCCTCCCCGCCGAGTTAAATCCACGTGTGGACATTCCCACGCTAACCATCACCACTATTTACCCAGGGGCGGGTCCGCAGGAAATCGAGTCTCTTATCACCCGACCTCTCGAAGAGGCGGTCGGCGCAGTCAATAACGTCCAGAACGTCTACTCCTCCTCCCAGGATTCCGTCTCCGTTATCAGCATGGATTTCAATATGGGCACGAATCTCGACCACGCCTTCTCCTCTGTGAAGGAGAAGGTTGAATCCGCGAGAGCGTTGCTTCCCAAGGGAGCCAGCGCCCCAATCGTGGCGAGATTGGATATCAACTCCCAGCCGGTGCTCTATGTCGGATTGTCGGCAGGCATAGCCAGTCGGGAGTTGCGAAGAATCGTCGATCAAAAGATCAAGTCGCAACTCTCTCGAATTCCAGGAGTGGCGGCGGTGGATGTGCTCGGAGGGGAGAAACGGGAAATACACATCGCCGTAAGCAAAACCCAATTATTGCAAAACGGGTTGACCATTGAGGACGTCATCAACTCCATCAAAGCCGCCAACCATAACATCCCTGCAGGAAGTCTTGCCAACAAATACACCAGCCTCGGCGTCAGGACCATGGGGGCTTTCAACAATTTGGAGGACATTCGCAAAACGCAGATACTCTCCTCCTCGTCGTTCATGGGGGCAGCGATGGCGTCCCATACCGGCAATCCAAACGCTCTCAACCAGGAAACTCCCGCGCCGCTAACCGTGGGAGACGTTGCCACCGTAACCGAGGGAAACGCACCCCTCTCCACAATCACACGTGTCAACGGCAGAGACAGCATCGCGTTAATAGTCACCAAATCCTCCGACGCCAATACCGTGGATGTCGCCAACAAGGTGAAAGAGAAGTTGGCGCAATTAAAGTATCTTTTGCCCCCGGATACGCAATATGTCTTTTCCAGGGACGATTCCGTTATGGTCAAGGACGCCTTGGACGACGTGGAGGGAACTTTGGTGCTTGGCGCCGTGCTGGCGATGCTGGTGGTGTTCCTGTTCCTGAACACATTCCGCGGCACGATCATCGTCTCCATCGCTCTTCCGGCATGTATCATCGCAACCTTCCTCGTAATGTATTTCGCGGGTTACACCTTGAACCAGATGACTCTCCTCGCCCTTTCGCTTTCCGTGGGAATTCTTATCGACGACAGCATGGTGGTTCTGGAGAGCATCACACGACACCTCAAAAACGGCGAACCTCCGGACGAAGCGGCTTGGAATGGAAGATCGGAAATCGGGTTTGCGGATATTACCACCACCTTGGTGGACGTAGTCGTTTTTCTTCCCATCGCATTCATGGGAGGGATCGTGGGTGCGTTTTTTAAGCAGTTCGGAATGACCGTGGTTGCGGCGACACTGTTCTCTCTCGTAGTTTCCTTTACTGTGACCCCAAGCCTAGCTTCGCGATGGTATCGTCAGGGGGAGGTGGCGAAGCAAAGCGAGGGATTCTTCAAATGGTTCAACCGACTATACGACGCCCTGGAGCGAAAATATCAGGTGTTTCTCCGTTTCTCGCTCCGAAACCGTTGGTGGGTGGTGGGAGTCGGGTTTACGATACTAGCAGCGACGCTTCTGGTGACTCTGCCGGTCCTTGGGTTCTCATTTCTTCCCTCCACCGATCAGGGCCAGATATCCATCACGGTTCAATTGCCGCCGGACGCATCTCTCTCCGCCACGGATCATGTGGCGCGCCTGATCGAAAAGAAGGTGGCTGTGACTCCCGACGTGCTCAACTATGTCTCCACCGTCGGGGAGATCCCGGGGGGCTTCGGAGACATTCCTCAAAAGGGTCCTCAATTTGCGCAGATTAACGTGAGATTGACGGAGAAAGCCAGCTTACTGGAGCATATCTTCAACCCTACCGCAGCGAAGTACCACACACGAACACTTAGCGATAATTATATCGCCGCTCTACTACGCAAGGAGCTTAAGGATATCCCGGAGGGCAAGGTCACGGTTACCGCCATTCGCAGCGTGGAATCCGTCGGGCAGCCTGTTCAAATCCAACTCAGAGGATCCGACCTGAACGCATTGATGGGAGCCGCGACGCAGTTAAAGGAGCGGCTCGCCCAAATGCCAGGTATCCTGGACGCCGCCACCTCGGTGCAAACCGGGAAAACGGAGGTGCAGGTTCATGTGGATAGGGCGAAAACCGCCGCGCTGAACATCCCCGTCACGCAGGTGGGTCAGGTGTTACGGGATTCCATTGAGGGCAATACCGACAACTATTTTGACACCCAAACAGGGCAATACCCGATTTTGATCAACTTGGCGAACGTCTCCCGGAGCAGCGTGAAGGATTTGCAGGATATCCCGGTGGGGGTGAACAACGGAGCGCCGGTCACTTTAAGTCAGGTGGCGGAGATGCAGTACGGAACCGGTCCGGTAGCCATCGAGAGGAGCAACGGAGAGAGGATGGTGACGGTCACCGCGAATCTCGCACCCGGCTACGCCCTTGGCAACGCCCAACAGGACATCAACGCACAGATGGCGGATATCCCAATGACCGGAATTAACGTGCATTGGGGCGGGGAATCGGAGACGATGGCCAAGAACATCTCCTATTTCGTGATGGCGTTCGCACTCGCCATCATTCTGGTCTATCTCGTGATGGCGTCTCTGTTCAATTCGCTGCTGAACCCGTTAATCATCATGTTCTCGCTGCCGATGGCTTTGGCGGGGGCTTTGGTGGCGCTGGTCATCACTGGGGAATCCCTCTCACTCGTGGCTCTCATCGGAATCATCATGCTCACCGGGCTGATGGGGAGAAATGCGATCCTATTAATAGACTACATCGGCACTCTCAGAGCGAGGGGACATGTACGAAACGAGGCTATCGTGGAGGCGGGAGCGACCCGAATGCGTCCTATCCTCATGACCAGCCTCGCCACCATCTTCGGGATGCTGCCGGTGGCTCTGCGAATCGGTCGCGCTTCGGAGATACGGGCGCCCATGGCGATTGTCGTCATCGGAGGATTGCTGGTGTCCACCTTCCTCACGCTCGTGATCATTCCCGTGATCTACTCGCTGTTTGACGACTGGTTCGGAGCAAAGAGCTAAAACGCACTGATTGGGAAACTACTTTCCGAGCTCCGAGGAGCGTTTGGCGGCGGCTTCCACCGCGTTCATGCAAGCGGTGCGTAGATTGCCTCTCTCCAGTTCCGCAAGCCCCGCGATAGTGGTTCCACCCGGAGTGGTCACCATATCTTTCAATTCCGCAGGGTGTTTTCCCGTATCCAAAACCATCTTCGCCGCACCCAGGGTGGTTTGCGCAGCGAGCTTTAGAGCCACGTCTCTCGGCAACCCGGCTTTAACACCTCCCGCCGTCAGAGCCTCGATGAACAGATACACGTAGGCGGGTCCGCTTCCGGAGAGCCCTGTCACCGCATCCATCAGTCTCTCCTCCGCCTCCAAAACCAAACCTGCGGCGCCAAAAATCCCACGCGCCGCCTGAAGATGATTCTCATTCACCGAAGAGCCCCCGCAGATCACGGTAACCCCCGCGCCAACCAAGGCGGGGGTGTTCGGCATGCATCGAATAACCGGAACACCGGCAGGCAGCAGGGATTCAAGCTTGCCGATATTCACTCCCGCTGCAACGGAGATAAGCGTCTTATCCGTCGTGAAACCGTCGACAATGGGTGCGAGAACCTTCTCGATGAGGTGAGGTTTCACCGCCAAAAGAATGTAATCGCAGTGCGCAAGCATATCCCTGTTATCCGCAGCGATGCGCACTCCAGCCTCCGCACGTATCTCTTCGCAAACCTCCCTGCGAGGATCGCTCACCCACACGGAATCGGGCGAGGCGATATTCGCTCGAATAACCCCTCGGCACAAAGCCCCGCCCATGGCGCCAACGCCGATGAAGCCAACCTTGATGTTCATGACGATTTCCTTTGAGCGGTGACTAACCTTTGTCGTTGACATCCTCGGAGGCGTCGGACTTCACCTCGACGTTCGCAGGCGCGAAGAGATACACCTTCTCTCCGATGCGATCCGCCGTGCCATCCAAAGCGTAAACCACTCCGTTAAGGAAATCGATGATTCGAGCCTGCATCGATTCCGGCACACGCTCCAGATTGACGATCTGCTGTTCCCCGGCTTTTAACCCGTCCGCAGCGATCTTGGCGTCCTTGAAAACCAGGATGGTCTTGCGAACCGCAACGCGCACAGGGCGAGCGTGATCAAGTCTCAGGTTGGACTTCCGCCTTGCCTCCGGTGCGTTGACCTGGCTCTCCTCATCCTCATCATCGTACTCGGCGTCGTCCATGCCGAATACGCGAGCCTTCACGTTCGCCCACAACCCTCGCGGTTGCGCGTAGTCATCGTACTGTTCCTGCGCCATTACCTCTCTCTCCTTTATGGTGATTGACAATTCCTTGCAATTAGGCGACGCTCTCTTAAAGAGCGGCGTGCAATTCACCTTTTATTAATTCGGCAATTAAATAGCCCCGCATATATTAACTTTATTAAGAGTGGTTTCAAATATTTTATTGTCTATTCAGGTAATTGCCAATTTAATAAATATAAATATGATTTCACTGGAACGCCTCGTCTCGTTTAACGAAAACAGAACGCTCCGTACAAACCGATGTTTCACACACCAACACGAGAACACTCAAGTCTCGGTCCCTCTTCGCCCATTCACAAAGGGGATCCCTCCGGTTATAACTCGAATTGAAAGAACGAACCGATACGAATTGTACACCCCTTCAGCTTCGGGGACCGAAAATCGCGCTTCCCACGCGTACCAGAGTGGCGCCCTCTTCGATGGCGATCTCGAAATCGGCGGACATCCCCATCGAGAGGATCCTCCTGTTCTCCTCCGGCAACAGATCGAACATCCCCTTCAGTCTACGGAAAAAGGGGCGAGCCTCCGCCGGCTCGGCGGTGAGCGGCGGCATCCCCATCAAGCCAAGCAACTCCAGTCCCTCCAAGCCTCTTGCGCATTCAACCAATTCCATCAACCCCGCCTCGGAAATCCCATGCTTCGTCTCGACGACATCCAGCTTCACCTCCGCGAGGACAGGCTGGACGATTCCCTTAGCCATCGCCCTGCGGCTGATCTCCTCAGCCAAATGGACGGTATCCACGCTGTGGATCAATGTGAAATTCCCCGCCACGTATTTCGCCTTGTTGGATTGCAGCGCGCCGATGAAGTGCCACCGCACCTCCTCGCCGAAGAGGGGAATCTTCTCCCGCGCCTCCTGATAATAGTTTTCGCCGAAATCGCGCACACCCGCCTGAAGAGCCTCCCCAATACGGGATGCATCCACCGTCTTGGAGACAGCCACCAAGGTGATCTCCTCGGTGTTCCGCCCAACTCTCCCGGCGGCGTTTCCGATGCGCTCTCTCACCTCTTCCAATCGTTCCTTGATACCGGGCATCGTGTCACCGTCAAAATATGGATGAATACATATTACCCGAGGTGACTGCAAAATACTGAAAAGATGTAAGTTCGGCTGTTATCACTCTCGAAGAAACACTCACTCCGCTTGAATAGGTGCAAAATTCAGATTTCAAAATCCTGATCAAGCGTGAACTGCAAGATGCTTACTCCCTCTCTGCAATCCCGCGCTAGGGTGATCCAATCGGGAAGAGCTGGGTGACGAGCAGAATCAGCGAGAGCAGAGTGAGGATTATCGTGGAAATCCACGCGATGGTGTTGAAAGTTTTGCTGTTGACGTAATCCCCCATCAGCCTGCGTTTACTCGACAATAGCTGCATCAGCACGAGAATAATCGGAAGAAGCGCCCCCCCGATGATATTGGGCAGGATCATCAGCATCGTAAGGTGGTTGGGGAAAAGCATCACCACGATCACCGCCGTGAGAATAAGGAAGGAGTAGACTCCGATGAAGAGCGGCGCCTCGCGCAACCTTCGCCCCACACCGCTCTCCCACCCAAGCGCCTCCGTGACGGCGTAAGCGGTTGAGAGCGGCACAATGATGGCTCCGAAACAGGAAGCGTTGAAGAGACCGATGGCGAAAAGAGCCGTTGCGAGTTCCCCCGCAACAGGACGTAACGCCAAAGCCGCTTGACCGGCGTCGTTGAGGTTGGTAATGTGCAGCTCCGGATGGAAGTAGATCGCCTTGGCGCAGCAGACGATGATGAAGAAGGCGATAAAGTTCGTAAAAAACGATCCGAAAAGCACATCCGCCCGTTCGTAACCATATTCCTCCGCCTTGATACCCTTGTCGCGCACAGCCGACTGCACGTAGAACTGCCCCCAAGGAGTGATGGTGGTGCCGATAACATTGATTACCATGAAGATATAGGGGGTGAGGGGTCCGATATGGCTCATATCAGGCGCAACCGTTTCTCGAAGCACCGTAAACCATGGGGGGTGCGCAAGATACGCGCTGACGATGTAGCTGAGATAGATGAGCGAGGCGCCGAGCAGTATCTTCTCGACCCCGCGATAGGTGCCCTTGACCACCATAAACCATACCCCCAAACCCACGAGGGGCATGGCAAGAAAGCGCACGTAGATGTACAGACTGGGAGGTGTGAAGACCTGAATCGCGGCGGTGATCCCGGCGAACTCCGCGATGGTGGTGGCGAAATTCGCCACGAGGAGGGTCGCCATGGCGAGGAAGGTGATTTTAACTCCGTACTCCTCCCGAATCAGGTCGGCAAGCCCCTTTCCCGTAACCGCCCCCATCCGAGCGCAAATCTCCTGTGCGATGCCAAGCGCGAAGGTGGAGAGCACCAGCACCCAGAGCATGGCGTAGCCGAACTGCACTCCTGCGAGGGAGTATCCAAGGATGCCGGTGGCGTCGTTGTCGGCATTGGCGGTTATGATCCCCGGACCTATGATGGCGAGCAGGATCCAGAGACGACTATTGAGAAGCGATCTTCGCAGAGAGCGTAAGGACATAAGCGAGGCCTATCCACTGGAATGGGTGCGAACATACAAAAAAAGCCTTCCTCTCTGACACTGAAAGGCTCTTTGTTCGGGATGAAGGGTTCGTCGGCGAAACCCCATGACATTATATTCCGGGGAGGGGTTTCTGTCAATCAGAGGTATTTGCAAAATTCGGAAAATGGGGCTATGATCTATTATGTCACGCGCATTGTAATACCTATTATTTGGAATAGGAAAGGAAACCGATCAATGAAAGGCGGAAGTGAGGTTTCCCCGGTGGTGGCGGGGATCATTATTGCAGTCGTTGTCATCGTTCTCGGCGTGGGCATCTGGATATACACCGGCAAATCAAGAGGGGGTTCGGGAGTGGGAGCCACAAGCGCGGCTCTAGCTCACGGGGCGGGACAGCATGCCGCATTTCCCAAGCCGGCGGTCGCTCCGGGAGCAAGCTCAAGTACGTCTATGCCCGGCAAAACACCGATCGCCATGCCGAATTCCGGAGGAAAATAGAGGGTGAAACCATCATCGGCACAGTGAACGCCCACAATCGACGAAATCATCGTATGAAATCCGGTTTTTCACGCTGGCGTCGAAGTTGGGATGCCTTCCGGCGCCAAATTGTTCTTTGGTGATGGAGTTCTCGTAATAAGGGTGTGCCAATCAGGGATATGTAAGGCGGCATGGCTGGCGAACGTGCATTCGGATACATGTGCGGATTCCCGAGGCGCACCCTGCCTTATTCACCTCCTCCCTTCTCCTCAAGCATCTTCATCGCGAGTCTATTCCCCTGTTCCGCGGCTTTCTTGTACCATCGGATGGCTTCGTCAATGTCCTCAGTTACGCCCGCCCCATTTTGAAACATCCATCCAAGGTGGCATTGCGCATCGGAATTGCCCTGTTTTGCGGATAATATGAACCAATCCCACGCCTCTATAAAATTCTGCTCCACGCCCAATCCTGCCATATACAATTCGCCTACTCGGCACGCCCCATCCGGACTCCCCTTATCCGCCGCCAATTTAAACCATTTAAACGCCTCGGAATAATCCTGTTCCACTCCGTCTCCGTATAAATACAGCACTCCGATCTCGCAGAGAGCATCCGTATACTCCTTTTCCGCCGCAGCTTGAAACCATATCAAAGCCTTTGCGTAATTTTTCCGCACTCCTTTTCCGTATTGGTACATTTTACCCAGCAGATATTGCGCCTTCGCGTCCTCGGATGTGGCGGCAAGACGAATCCATTTGGCGGCCTCGCGGTAATTCACTTCGACACCAAGCCCTCTGATGTACATGATCCCTAGGTCGTATTGGGCGGAGGCGTACTTTTTCTCCGCAGCTTTGTGAAGCCATTTCAACGCCTCCGTGTAATCCTGCGTTACTCCTTTGCCAAGCATGTACATCGCACCAACTTTATGCTGAGTTATGACGAAATTATTCATGGCGGACATTAGGTACCACTTAAACGCCTTGGAGTAATTTTGCTTTACATCCTGCCCGTGTTCGTATATCCATCCCAGATGAAACTGCGCCACGGAATTTCCTCTCTCCGCAGCCAATCGCAACCATTTCAATGCCACGGGGATATTTTTCACAACCCCCTCGCCGTACTGATAGATCTGCCCCAAACGATATTCCGCATTATCACTGCCATTCGATGAGGCAAGACGAAACCACTTACGCGCCGTATATCCGCTTCTCGGAACGCCTAGTCCTTCCTGATACATAATTCCCAAATGATACATGGCATCTGCGTTCCCCTGATCCGCCGCCAATCGAAACCATTTCAACGCCTCAGCATAGTCCCGCCTCACCGCCTTGTAATCATTGCTCATGATCCGCCGTAAAATCCATGCCAATCTGTTGTAATTCTCAATGGAGAAATCATCACGGTCGAAGCCGAACACGGATTTGAAACCGCTCTTGGATGGATGCTCCGGATCGGATTCGCTGTTACTGCAGTAATCCTTGAACTGATCTTCCGTCGGTCCGTAAAGATAGGACATTCCAAGCTTGTTCCGCTTTTCCGGATCGGTGGGGGCGTACTTTTTCTTGCGGTCGCGTGAGATATCAACCATGGAAGTCACCTCGCTTTGCGGAAATGAAACCGCCTCGTACTACACCATAATCCTCGCTCTATAAGTTGCGCATAACGCCAACATCTGTCATATATCCATTTTGGCACGAAACGCCAGATGATTCATACGATTGGATTGCAAATGTCATTTTTGTCTCGGGGTGTTTTTTTGGAGAGGGGAATGCGAAGTGAAACACCCCTTAAACCTCGCATGTTTCGGCGGTAAATAACAACTCCTTTGATTTTTTCGGCTCTTCGCTGCAACGCGTGGATAATATAATTTGCTGTTCTTCGTTCTATCACACGGATAAATCAAAATCGAGTTACCCCGCGATCAGGTAAATGATCGTTTCGAGATATCGTGGATTGCGATAGCCTCCGGCATTCTACTTAGCAGCTTGGATAAGAGAGTTAACCCCTCCATCAAGCCGCTTGCAAGATGATCCGTGAGGCAATCAAGTATCCGTGCGGCATGGACTTTAAACGTATCCGCCAGCCTCTTCCTGCTACACCCAATGTCGCTGCTCGAAACCCATTGAAAAAGGAAACTCTCTTTTTTTACCAAACGAACCCAAGGATTCTTCTGAGATAAAAAAAAGTCATCCCGCCTTGGCAGAGAAGCCGATCTTATCCGATTCGTTTTTCATGTATAGGTACGGTAACACCCCGTTTTACTATCTTTTTTTCGAAAGGCGAGGGAAAGAAATTAAAATTCAGGCTCCAGCGTCATCATAACGACATCCGAATGATGATGCCGCTTATTGTTCTCAAGCGCCGCTTCGCCGTCACGCGAGTGTATTCTCGTCTTCAGTGTGAGGGCCGGGAGGAATTCAAACCCGCTCGACGAAGGAAGACGGTTTGATTACCCCCATAAGTTACAATGATGGGGGGACGTGGATATGTATGTGAAGTTCTCATTCTTCAAGGTTGAATTCCATCATTGTATAGATTGTGGATGTAAAAGCGCAGGTTGAGTGTTAAAAGCTCAATCGCGTTGTACATTTTACTTTGTTTCCCATTTTGTTTGACTGAGGTGAAAGTGACTCACGACCATTGTATATAATATCATCCATACACAACAGAGAGGCGTCTAGAATATTATTATTCGATTGACCATAGATAGAGAGATTTATTTCGTCCTCCAGCGAATATATACTTGCCATCACCAGATACTGCAACAGATTGAACAGAATTAGGTGCTAATAATTGAATCACATTCTCGGATTTATCATTATCCCATATATAGATTATATCCTGATTATATTGATACATAATTAGATTATTTTCCCCTATAAAATTAATTCCTCTTATTAATATCGAATCTGACTTAAATTGATATATTTTCTGTTTGTTAACTATATTATAAACTGCAATTTTGTTCGTATAAGCAATACCGAGTAACTCTCCGTAGTAAGAGAATGATAAACCCTCTATGGAGATTGGAACATTTGATATATTTAATATGGTATCTGATGTATATTGATCTGATTTTGGTTTATAGATAATTACTTTTCCATCTTTTCCACCAACTGCGATATTTTCCGTACTTGATTGAAATGCCAAGCTTGTTATTTCAGAAGTATGGATAAGGATAATAGGTTTTCTGTAATTATCCATATTCCAGACCATAGCACAATTGCCTGAACCTGATGCAATCAATTTATTAGCCTCCGAGGATATCCATAATTTCGATACTATAAAATTGCAGTTCAGATTACTTATTTGCTCACCTGTATTTAAATCCAAGATGTGAATTTCTTTATCAGTACCGGCAGTATAAAATACATGATGATTTTCATTTAATGCGACACACGAATCAGCTCCTTGCTGATTTTTCAGACACATGGTCTCTTCTTTAGTTTTTAAATTCCATAGACGAATGGAATGATCAAGGCTTGCTGATATACCAATACCGCCTGATTTTGAGATAGAAACTGAGGATACCCAATTTTTATGACCAAATAACACGGAGGGTGATGATATTTTTATGTTCTTCGTATTTCTAGGTCGCGATATTGGTTCATCCAGGGCTTGTATTATTCGATTAATACTCCACCTCATATCTGGATTCTTCTCAAGACAATTTATAATTATTTTTCGGAACGGGTCATTAATATTTGATTTTATTCTTGGAGGCTTTTGCAGAATTGCGTACATCAGCTTCTCATTGGTATCTTCTTCAAAAGGTAACTGACCTGTAAGCACTTCACATAAAAGTATCCCATATGACCATATATCACACGCGGGCGAGATTGTACCTTGGAAGTTTTCTGGAGGAGCATATGCTATGGTAGCTTTTATATCATTAGTTTTAGTATCTTTATGAGCACCTAGTGCGCGAACCAACGTGAAGTCGCCTAATTTCCACTTCGCTCCTATTTTTAAGATGCTGGATGGTTTTATGTCAAGATGAATTAACCTATCCTTATGATTATGTAAATATTCCAATGATTTTGCTATGCTTTTCGCTAAGTCTAAAACTTCTTTTTCACTTAGAGATTTTGTCTTTAGAATAGTTTCAAGAGTTTCATCAGCCAATTCCATTATCAGATAGAGATAATCAGTGCCATGAAGATTACACTGTCCTGATGAGTAACATCTCAAAAGATTGTCGTTGCTGAGTTGAGTTGCAAACTTAAGTTCATTTATTTGCTTATCATAGTTATCAGATATTTTAGGAATGAGCTTTATCGCAATAGTTCGTATCAGACGATCACCAACGACATCATCTGCTTCATAAACAACGCCGAATCCCCCTTCACCAAGATAATTTTTAATATGGTATTGATTGCCTACAACCTGACCTTCAAACCCTCTCCAATTATTATTCATCAATCCCTCATTTCGATACTACCACTTTCAAGTAATGAAACAATTATTATCGATTGTATAGGTCTGGGAATTATATAATCAAATTGTGTTATATTATCATAAGCTTTATTAACAATACATTTTTCTGATGTATCCATAATAAGTTTTGCCATAACTCTAGCGATAATGTGTGTTTCCAAGCTTGTATCATTTAGAATTGACTTCTTCATTTCTAAAATATCATTTTCTATATTGATATGATAATTCAAACAACCCAATTGCCTTAAAATTTCTATTCGAGGAATAATATGTTCGGGTAATGGTTTATTCAACGCATAAAGTATGACTGTACGTAACGGACTCATATCGTCTTGAAGATAGTTAAGATATGATGATAAATATTTTACATTTCCCTGCAATAACGAAATAGCCAAATTCAGAACAGCGGTAACGTTATATGTTCCATTACTCGAATTATAAGCTTCAAGAAATAAATTAGAAAATGATTCTTTTTCCTTATTTGACCAGCTATTAGGAAAACTTGATATATTGTTAGTATATAACAATTGAATTCCCAAAACAATCTGGTCTAACGCTTTCTGATGATTTGTACCCATAAAATATAAAGCAGATTCAGCGTGAACCCAGAAACTTAGGCTTTTGGTAAAATGATAATTTGTAGATGCCGGTAGTTTGGCGATCCTTTTTGCAAGGGTGATACATGAATGACTTACACTATTTGAATAGTCAGTATATTTTTGACAGATATGTATGAGATTTATACATTCTAAATTTTGTATGGCGAGATATATATAAGTAATCATTAAATAGTCAATGGTATCAAAAGTATGTTGTTCTAATTCCTTCCA
>JAJZOL010000126.1 GCA_021811565.1 bacterium
TTCGATAGTCGAATTATTCTGGTATTTCTTCCGAGCCTGTTGAGATTCCTCCCAATTCCGAAGATTATTTAGTGATGTCACCCCTGTCGGATTTTCAAGGAAAAGCCCCATCGTTTGAGGAATATGTTTGAATTTTACTCCGTAGGCGGAAAGCCTCAGCCAAAACTCGTAATCACCGGCGGTTATGTAATCCTCGTCAAAAAAACCGTAATAATCGTGAAGTGAACGTCGCCAAACAGGTTGTGGACCTATGTAGCATCCTTGCAATAAGGAAGCATGACTATGCTCTTTCCAGATATATATCCCAACGGCGCGGGGATTTTGAAAAGTGGCATTTTCCGTCATGGTGATCAGGCAATCCGCATAAACCAAACCTATGTCGGGACGGATATCCAATTCACGTGCCATCCTTTCCAGCATTTCAGGATCATGCCTGTCATCGGTATTTGCACTGGTGAGATACTCGCCACGTGAATTTTTTATTCCCAGGTTCCACGCCGAATACATGGGAATTCTTTCCTCTGTGCGCAGGTAAACGATATTCGGATATCGCTTTTGATACTCCTTTACAATATCCCCCTCCTTTTCGGGCGAACATGCATCCACCACAACGATCTCCAAACCGCCTTTTTTGTACAATGTTTGATTGACAAGGTCATCCAGGCACCCGCGCATAAAACGTTCCGATTTATAGGTGGATACAATCGCTGAAACGCGAATGGGATTTTTATCGGATTCATTATTATCCAAGTGTGATTCCTCGGTTTTCTCCCACTCGATATTCCATATATCCAGATCCGCAAAATAGTCCCTGCCATATTCATCAAACCAGCCCAAAGTTTGTCCTCTTCTCCACTTATCGGGAATGTGCCATATCTTATCATCGAAATGCTCATAGCCTCCCAACCAATTATCAGGAACGGGGGAAACAGCGAGCCCCTCCTCATTAAGAGATTGCCCGTAAACGGCGTTTATCTCCTCAATGGATTTTCGCTGATTCTTAATTCGTTCCAGGCATCGATACCATGCCTGCTTTAAAAGCACGTTTTCCCAATCCACGAATTGGAAGTGGATCATACCCACGTTAACGCCTTCAAAAGAGTAGATTTGTCCATGTAGATTTGCAGGTATTCTACCAAGATGCATGGATTGTTGATGATAATTGCAGCACCCGTCATCCGCAAAAACAAATGGTTTGATATTATTTGTCCATATGGAATTATCATTTCTAAAAAGCGTAGAGGTTCTCCATAATTGAAACCAAGGCATTGCAAGCTGATCCCCTGGACGCAATGCTTGTATCACCCTGCGTAACCCGTCGTTCTCGATAAAATTCGATGTGAACGCCTCGTCCGCATCCATCACTATGAAATGGGTCCCGCCAATCTCCCGTCCCGCATTTAGTAATTGTTGACGATAGTTCGTCTCGTTATATTCCCACTTGTCATTGCGGAGGATTCGTTCAATTGGTAACTCCATCGACAGGGATTGCACTATCTCAACGGTTTTATCCTCCGAAGCGTCGTCATACACACAGATCGCATCCGCGAAATTGGCAACCGCCCGCAAACAGAATTCGATATGCGCCTCCTCGTTGCGCACGGGAATTAATGCGACGATCTTACAGGATGAGAACATTTGAGATTGAGTCAACACTTGCTGGCTGGATTCCATGGCTTTGGCATGAGCCTTCTCAGGATCGTATTGCGCATACCATATGGAGGTGTTTGCGAACACTCCTTTGGAGGGGAAATTATCGTTCGAGCCAATTAATTCATTAACCGCGCGTATCACATCCTGTCCGCCGAATGGTTGATAATCATGACCGCACAAAACGCCTCCCCTTTTAAGCAAGGGAAGACAATTTTGTATATCTCGGCGAACATTTTCGTAATCGTGAGCTGCGTCGATAAATATAAGATCAAATTTGGATTTGGGAGCCTTCTCATTGAAATCGGAAAGCGAACCTTTTATCACATGCACTCTATCCCGAAACCACTCGATATTTTTTAGAAAATCATCGAAAATGGCTTGATCCGTGGGAGGCAATTGAGCGGACAACGGGTCCTTTCCCAACAACCCCTGTTTCTCAAAATCGCACCATATATCCAGACAGGTGACTTCTCTTTTCGTATTTTTTATCGCATAGCCGATGGCGTTTGTGGAGCGTCCCCGATACGATCCCACCTCCAGTATGGTTGACTCGTTAGGTAACTGTCTCACCAAACGGTTCAATGCGATTATCTCATCCGGTGTGAACCATCCAGGGATTCGACTGACAGATTCAATCATTTGACTTTCCGCAGCTGAGAGGGAATTATTCATCAAAGTTGATAATTGCATCGGAGGATCGAAGGAACCGGTATTCGATTGCTGAGACTGATAATGTCCCATTTTCGGCCATGGCAATTTGTCCGATACCCAAAAAGAGTTACCGGAACCGTTGATCTTATCCACGCCGATACCCGCAAGGGAAATGCCAAACAAGGATAGAAACTCCTCCAGTTCCCTTTGATTGGTTTGCCCCTCGTACATCTCATACTTCGTCCAAGTTTCGAGGAACAGCGATTTGGTCCGCCCGAGGATGTTTCGAGCCCCTTTAAGAACCTTCAATTCCGCACCTTGAACGTCACACCATAAAATATCGATATCCTTATCGCGCAATTCCGGGAAATCATCCAATTTAATGGCATTTACTGTAAACTGCTCCGCTTTTTGCCCCCCGAAATTCCACGTTATGGCATCAGTATCCTCGCGTATTTGAAGCAATGAACCGGATCCTTCCAAAGTGGTCTCGTAAAAGGACACTTCTCCATTCTCATCGGATACGGCTATGTTGTGGCAATGGACCCTATTATTTCCCGCAAATCGTTCTTTAAGCTTGTTGTAATATCGCTGACTCGCTTCGAATACATGAATATGCAGCAACGGATATTTTTTCAGAAATACTGGAATCTCATGACCTAAATACCCTCCAACAATCACCATGCAGCTTAGTTCATACGCTGGAAGGGTAAGAAGTTTATCAAGATTTTCCATTACGTCCCATTGTATGGTTTCCCAGCTTGTATCATCCGAATATACATACGCCTCACGTTTCGATGCCGGGCTATCCTCGTTATGGTTATGCATCTATCTCTTCCTTCCTGAATGATTAGCGGATTTGCCGCATGAAAAAACAGCCTTTTCACTCATATGTTAAGGAATGGTTTCTTAGATGAGTGGGTTTGGATTCAAACCTGGGCATGCTGCGGTTGCGTCAATGCGATATTTGTTTCGCTTACCCGCAATTATCGGGAAAAATGACGATTTTTTCAGGTGAAATTACCGGGGAAACATGGAATATGGGGGGGGATTTTTCATCTATGATTCCGGGATGCGCCTCACGACGGATGCAACCTCCCCAAATTCCTCCTCATCAAACCAACCATCTGGTCCGCAGTGATCACTCGGGTGTTCGAGGGAAGCCGAGCGATGGTTCTACGCACCGCTTCAAGGGGACCGCCCATATCCGCCCACGACCACGCATGCACCGCCACGAGTGCATAGCTGTTTTCATCTCGAAACGGGTCCGTCGGCATGCCCTCGATGGCATTCGCGAGTTCCTGCGGATTCATGTCGCCCTCGCCGTTCCCTTCCCAAAGCATGAACTTAAAGCTGACGCACGGTTTGCCTGTGCGCCAGTACGCCTTGCCACCGTGGCGATTGTAAGGGGAGTAATCCTGGTAGAGAACCCCCTCCGCGAATGGGAGGTCGAGCAGCGGGCTTGATTCCGGCAAATCGCCATCGTTGGTGTTGATGATTAACGGCACGGGAAGATCCGCCTTGCGCAGAATGGGTTCCGAGTATCTGGCAAGGGAGCGCGGATTCGGTTGAAGATGGATGAAACTGCACCCGGGCGCACCAGGACCGGTGACGAACCCGTCCGTAGGCTTGGCGGTGTCGTAAATGTACTTCAGCACTCTTGGAGCCACCACCGCAAGCATCGGTGACATCGCCCATGTGAAGGGGAACCTGCCGCGCAACGGGCTTGACCAATACCGCGTGTCCCCCACGAACCCTCCGCAAAGCCATTGGACGTTGTCGCCGTCGGTGATCACGAACGCCACGTAACGCACCCCATCCTCACTAGGAACCACCGGCCTTCGAGGGCGCCTCAACCGCCCGACAGGAATTCTCTCCAACGCGGAAAGGTTCGAGCTCCAGTCGGTCGCCACTCCGGAACCGTTACCGCGACTTAAGGCGCAGAACCAGGGGTACTCCCCCAACCCTTCCGGTAGAGCTCCCGACCCGTATTCCGACGCATTCGGGCCGAACGTCTTCACCACCTCCGTGCAGAAGGAAGCATCCGTGGTGAAATAGGTGAAGGCGTTGTGCGCCACTGCAAAATCCCTCACGCAGCCAATTCGCGCACCTTCAGGTGTCTGCTGAACCGTAACACCGCGCCCAAACCGATCGCGATACTTGTTGAAGACTCTCCGGTCATCCCAACCGCGCACATCCATCAGCGCCGGCAGACGCAACTCTTCCGCAATGGGCAATAGGCTCTCGTCCAACGCCACAGCGTCGTGCAACCCGCAAAGCGAGGTGGCTGCGTTCAAGCTCGGCGTGTTGATCCGGCAAACGATCGCCCCCTTCGCGATGCTCCGAAATCGGCTCAGAAGCTCCTTGGCTGTGTTTACGGGGCGGATGCGAACTTCCTCTCGCTCCAGTTGATCCAGAACCGCCTGATACGCACTCCCCTCCCTCATCCAAATCCGGGGCGCCCGCCTGTTGACAAGTCCCTGCAGGGTGACGGCAACGACTTGATCCGCAGGAGAAAGCGATTCCCTTGGCAAAACCCACATCTCCTTCGCCTTGGATGCCATTCCGACTGCAGGATCGGGGCACGCAGTCCCCAACAAAGCGGAAAGAGCCAACCGTATAAACTCCCGCCGATTGGGATGCGCCTTATTTCGATCCCCAAGGATATCTCGCAGCCCGCGCGATGAACCGTTCATAGTCATTTTCCAACCCCTCTTCGTAAATGATATTTCCAATACCAAATAATATCCCTTTTTACGCGAAACACACACGCCCTGGGGCGGAAGGCGGGTCTGACAAGTTCTCCTATGATATAATAATGCACATGAATGAAACGAACTTTGACGTCATTGTGATCGGCGCGGGGCACGCGGGGTGCGAGGCGGCACTCGCATCCGCAAGAATGGGGCGAAAGACGCTCCTGGTCACTCTTAATACGGACCGCATTTCGCATATGCCTTGCAACTGCTCCATAGGAGGCCCCGCCAAGGGGCATCTCGCAAGAGAGATCGACGCGCTGGGCGGCGAAATGGGAGTCACCACGGATTTGACCCTCACTCACATCCGCTTCGTCGGAACCGGGAAGGGTCCCGCGATCCAAACCCTCCGAGCGCACGCCGACAAGACGCTCTACCCTCTAAGAATGCGCGAGGTGGTCGAAAATCAAGATAATCTCACGCTCCTTCAGGGTTCCGCCGAGGAGATTCTATCGACGGACGCGGTACGAAAACGGGTCGTGGGAATCCGCCTCGGGGATGGAAGGGTCTTTCATTCCAAGACGGTTGTCGTCACAACCGGCACATTCCTAAACGGATTGATGCATTGCGGCGAAAAGCGAACCGTCGGCGGAAGGCATGGCGAGGACGCGGCGCAGGGGCTCTCGCGTTCCCTCGCGGATTTGGGAATCCGACTTGGAAGGTTCAAGACCGGGACCACTCCTCGCGTGGATAAGAAGACGATAAACTGGGACCGCGTGGAGCCGATTCCCTCCGAGGACTGCCCTCCATTCTCGTTCATCCACGAGAAACTAAACCCGCCAAAGCCGTTGCTGCCCTGCTGGTACACACACACCACTTTGGAGACGCATCGCATCATCAAGGAGAACCTGCACCGCTCGGCGCTGTACGGTGGGCATATCAAAGGTGTGGGGCCGCGTTACTGCCCCAGCATAGAGGACAAGATCGTGCGATTCGCCTCGAAGGATTCGCACCCGGTGTTCCTAGAGCAGGAGGAGTGGGATTCCGACTGGCTCTACGTGCAAGGAATGAGCACAAGCCTGCCGGAGGATGTCCAGATCACGTTCCTCCATAGTCTTCCGGGGTTGGAGAACGTTCGCATGTTTCGCGCCGGATATGCGGTGGAGTATGACATGGCTTACCCTGACCTATTGCATCTCACACTGGAGAGCAAATTGGTGGAGGGGCTCTTCCTCGCCGGACAGATCAATGGAACCTCGGGATACGAAGAAGCGGGAGCGCAGGGACTGGTGGCGGGGGTGAACGCAGCGTTACTTGCCGGCGGGGAGGATCCCGTAACATTCAACCGCAAGGACAGCTACACCGGTGTAATGATTGACGACCTCGTGACCAAAGGGGTTCAGGACCCCTACCGCATGCTCACATCCAGGGCGGAATACAGGTTATCGCTTCGCCATGATAACGCGGACATGCGCCTCACCCCGCTCGCGCATAAACTCGGATTGGCGAGCGAAGAACGCTGGAGCATTTTCACCCGCAAACGGGACGCGATTGAAAGCGAAATGGACAGATTGGCGAACACCTTCCTCACCCCGCGAGACAATGCGATGCTGCGGGGCGCAGGGACGGATCCTGTGGGCACGAAAGTGAGTCTGCGGGAGATTTTAAGGCGGCCGGATATCAATTACCAGTGGATCCGCGAACACTTCCCGGCGGATGCGCCGATCACTCGGGATGTGGCGGAGCAGGTGGAGATTCAGACCAAGTATGAAGGATACATCGACCGCCAAAAGGCGCAAATCCAGGATTTCAGCAAGATGGAGAGCATACTTATTCCGAGTGAGGTGGAATACAAGAGTATCCGCACCATATCGATGGAGGGTCGGGAACAACTCACGCGCATCAAACCGATAAGCATCGGGCAGGCGTCGCGCATTCCGGGGGTCACCCCCGCCGATTTGCAGATGCTCCTCATCTGGATGAAGCGGCGCTCCTGCGAAGCGCGAGAGGAGGAGGCGCTTGACTCCTGAAACGCACGTGCGTTATTATTCCGTATCCATACTAGCTTAATGTTCGCTTTCAAGCGATCATAGGTTGAACTTATTAATATTCGACGCTTTGAAAAAGTAGGCATCGAGGAGGAAAAAATAGGATGTCCAAAGGTTTTCTGCTGGGAATACTAATGGTGTTGGGCGTGTTGTTATACATCATATCCTCGGTAATTCGCATGTCCACGAACCCTCCCCAGCAACAGCAGCAACAGCAAGCATCTCAAACCACCGGCAAACCCTCCGAGGAACCCACCAAGCAGGAGATGGCGGACATGAAGAAGGAGGCGCTTGCGGCGCGCAAAGCGGAGGCGAAAGCGAAGGCGGCGTCGAAAAAGGCGCCTGCGCCCGGTAAAACCCCCAGCTATGTTATCATGCCCTCCGACCAGTGGTTCAAGAACGGTCTGGACGGGGAGGCGGGATTAAAAGTGAAACGGACTGATTCCAACTCCAACGTTTGGCAGTAATTCATTCCATAAGACGCCCGCGCCGGGGCGTCTTATTTTTCTTTTACCGGTTCTTTGGGTTATAATGGCGGTATGAACCGCACAGACTATGATATAATCGTACACCACCAAACCGACGCGATTGAAAAGTTTAAAGAGGAGTGGACTGGCTTGGTTGGTGATTGTCCAGCCGCGACACTCTATCAGACATGGGAATGGAATGAGGCGTGGTGGCGCATCTTTCACAAGGGGAAAAGCCTCTATTTAATCGCACTGCGATCCGAAGGGCGGTTAATTGCGCTGGCTCCCTTTTACATCAGCAGACATCTTGGCACGCCATTGCGTAGATTGGCATTTCTTGGAACCGGCGTTTCCGATTTTCTTGATCTCATCATCCGGCGAGGCGAGGAGGCGGAATCCGTCCGCGTGATCATGGATCATCTCCTTCACTCGAAAAGGTTCGATCTCGCCGATCTGCAACAGCTTCGTCCCTGCTCCAGCCTATTGAAGGAGGGTGCGCAAACCTCCCCGCCTAACGCGGCGGTGAGGATACGGCAGGAGCCGTGTCCTTATCTTCCCCTACCACCTGCATGGGAGGAGTACACAAAGACGCTAGGCAAAAAGATGCGATCGAATATCTCTTATTACGAGCGATTGCTCCCACGCACCTATGAGAATTGCGAATATCACATGGTGGAGGCGGATGAACTGGATGAGGGTTTGACGGAACTGTTTAATCTGCATCAGCGCAGATGGAAGGCTCGCATGCTTCCGGGGGTGCTCGGAGGAGATGCGATTCAATCGTTCCACAGGCTCGTGGCGAAGAGGTGTCACGATGCGGGATGGCTTCGCCTTCACCGGTTACGCGTGGATGGCGAAACCGTGGCGGCGTTGTATTGCTTTCACTATGGATTGAAATACTATTATTATCTTGGAGGCTTTGAACCGAGGCTCGCCAAATTCAGCATTGGCACCATTCTCACCGCGCACGCCATTCGCAACGCGATCTACGAAGGATGCGAGGAGTTCGACTTCCTGCGCGGGGACGAACCGTATAAGTATCGCTGGTCCCCCCTTGAAAGATTCAATCACAGGTTGCTGATAAGCCGCCCTCATAGCTTCCGAAGCGGATTGATGTTGCGGCTGAACCGTTTGGAGCGATACGTGGAACACAAGGCGAAAACATTCGCGGAACATCGAGGAAGGAGAAAGCCCTGAATGAAAGTGCTGATTGCAATTCTATTGCTGGCGGTGATCCTCCTTCAGGAATGGAACAACTCTCGAATCAACCGACTGCAGCAACAGATCAATGTTTTGCAGGCGCGGTTAAGCGTGGAGGAGGCGAAGACCAACAAGCCTGCTGAGATCACTCCGGACATCGCCATCAAGGCTGCGCGAAGCGCGTTGAATCAAGCGCAAACCGAACTGCAAAACACCAACCTCGCTCAGGCGAAGCGAAATCTGGATATCGCGGCGGATCACCTTGACGAAGCGATGCAATACGCCGGCAAAAGCGCGGGTCCCGCCTTGGATTGGTTGAAGCAGCGATTGAAGGAGTTGAATGGTCAGCTTGCAAGCCAGCTTAAGCCAAACAAACCGAGTGTGGTAAAATAAGTCTGCATATTTATTTTCGCCATTGCGGAAAAGACGGAGGTGCCCGAATGAAAACAATGGCAAGAATGCACCGAATTGGATGGAAGCTATTGCCATTGCTGGCTCTATTGAGCATTGCATTCCTATCAGGATGCAAAAACGCGGATTTTCTGAGCACAAAGCAAGAAGTGCAAATCGGGCGGCAGGCGGCAGCCGACATCGCGAAGCAGTACAAGGTGGATGACACTTCGCCAGAAGCGTTACGGGTGAAGAGAATCGGGATGAGGCTGTTGGAGCACATAAACAAACGCCCGGGCGTTCCATACAGTTTCCATGTTCTCGACAGCAATGTTATCAACGCTGAGTCCTTGCCGGGCGGTCCAGTTTATGTTTTCAAGGGATTGCTCAAGGTTGTGGGGAACAACGACGACGCGCTTGCATGCATCATAGGGCATGAGCTGGGGCATATCAACGCTCGTCACTCAGCGAAAAAGATCAGTGAACAGATACAAACCAATGCAGCCATCGCACTTCTGGTGAAAGGCAACGCAGCGCAACAAATTGCGGGGCTTGGCGCAAATCTGCTTAATTTGCAGTACAGCAGGGCTGACGAATACGAAGCCGATAAAAGAGGGTTGTCTTATGCTTACAATGCGGGATATGACCCTCACGGCATGATTTGGTTCTTCAAAAAGCTGGAGGAGTTGGATAAGAGCGGGAACACACCGGAGTTTTTAAGGGATCATCCTCTCACCAAGGATCGCATCGCCAGAGCGGAAAAGATGATTGAAACGCACGACTACCCATACGGACATTAAGTGCGAATAAAGCATAAGGGAGATCACCGACAGTGAAAATCGCCGCGATATTGCCAGCCTATAACGAAGCGGCTCGGGTACGGGACGTAATTCGCACCGTTAAGAAATCATTTTCGGTGGATGAAATCCTTGTTGTTAATGACGGATCCACTGATGACACCGCCAAAGTGGTCAAATCCATATCAGGAGTAAAACTGATCAATCTTGAGATCAATAAAGGCAAAGGCGGTGCGATGATGGCGGGCGTGGCAGCCACAAACGCGGACGTGTTGCTCTTCCTTGACGCGGATTTGATCGGATTGAATCCGGAGCATGTGGAAAGCCTTGTGGCTCCCGTGAAAATGGGCAAAGTGAAGATGGCGGTGGGAATGTTTCGCGGAGGCCGCAAGCTGACGGATTGGTCGCAGAAACTCGTACCCAACATCTCCGGGCAAAGGGCGATCAGGCGCGAGATATTCGAACAGATACCGGATCTAGGCAAATCGCGTTACGGCGTCGAGATGGCGATCACGCGCTTCTGCCATCACTACCGAGTGCCAACCGAGATCGTTCTATTGCCGGGCGTAACCCATCCTATGAAAGAGGAGAAGCTCGGCATAATTCGAGGATGCATCTCACGAAGCCGCATGTATTACGAAATTATCAAGATCATGATCAATCCTCGCGCTCCGCGCAGGGTGCATCGTACACGCACCACTCTGCCGAGGTTGCTACGGCGTTTCGCCGCGAACGATCGAAGAAACGGTAACACCGATGGCACATACCTTTGGCTATACAAGAAGGAGAGAACCTGGCGGCGCAGAAAAGCTGCCAGGAGAAATTGGGAATAACGGATCTCAATGAGCCACACCGGTCTAATACTCTTTTCTCACGGCTCCCTACTTTGCGGGGCGGATTCCACGCTTTACCTTCATGCCGATCGCATCCGCGCCAAACAGCTTTTTCCCCACGTTGAAGTAGGGTTTCTGAACTACAACCGCCCCACCATCTTGGAATCGGTTGAAAATCTTTTGCTGGCGGGCTGCACCAACATCATCATTGTCCCTTACTTTTTGATCTCCGGAAGGTTCGTTACTCGTGACCTCCCCGAAGCGCTCCGCAAGGTGGAAGAGAGACATCCGCATATAACGATCGCCATCGCGGACCCGATCGGATACGATGAAAGGCTTGCGGATGCCGTGAGCGACCTGACCTCTTCGGCAGTGGATTCTGATGACTGGGATCAATTGATGGAAAAAGCGAGAATGGCGTGTATGGGGGATCCTCTATGTCCATTGTACGGGGTGAATGGATGTCCCGTCAAAGAAGGTGTAAAAGACGAGGAGAGACCATCCGTATGAAATCCGCCCTGTTGCTCCTTGCTCATGGCAGCCCCAGACCGACGGCGAATCGCCCGATTGAGAGAATTGCAGACGATTTGCGGGCGAGAGAGGAATGGGATATCGTAACGATCGGTTATTTGGATTGCAATGAACCGGATATTCCCACCGCCATTGAAAACTGCGTTGCCGAGGAAGCCGAAAAAATCATTGTGATTCCTTGCTTTCTACATGCGGGGAACCATGTGGCGAACGATCTCCCTAGGATATTAAAAGAGGCGGAAATAAAACGCCCTCGCCTTCGCATTGTCATGAGCGATTATCTGGGTTCCGCATCTCAGATCACGGAGATTCTGCTTCAAAGAGCCCAATCCAAACTCGAATCCAATAAGGCTGTAAATTAATCCTCTCTCACATCCACTTGGATGCCAATTGTGCGAATAATCGCCGCAACGTTCTCGCACTCCTCCTGACTCGAGTGGTGCACCACGGACTTTCCAAGGTGATCAATCTCCCATGTCTCCATTTGAGCCTCTTCGAGAGAACAGCCGGTGGCTCGCATCAGGATTCCGATAACCTCGGCATAGGTGTTATGGTCATTGTTGTAGACGATGACAATGTAATCGTCCCCTCCAAGTCCGGGACCTCGCTCCCCTAGTTCCGGTGTCTCCTTGATCGTAGTGGTTAACGCCATGATCTACCTCGCGCGGACTTTCCTTGGTTGATCAATTCGCCCCCGGGCGTCACTTTCATCCTGATTCCTCTCCACGTAACAGTATTGCCTAGAAAACTGGCAATCCAGAGAGAGAAATCAAGGCAGTCGCTAATCGGCAGCATGTACCAATATCTTGTAATATTATAATCCGATGTCGCTCTTATTGCTATGTAAAAAGCGGTTAAATATCGATAGAGCAACATCAAAATCATCACCGTCCAGCCGAGAGAATGGAACCCGTTGATGATCAAAAAGATAATTGCGAGCGGAACTCCATGTGTGATTCCAGACCCCACCCATCCCGTGGTTCGCATCGCTTTCATGGTGCGCGCCCATCGCAGCCTTCTACCCCACATCTCCGCGAGGCTCTCCCTTCCCAGTGCGTCATCCACCACATAATCGGAGAGCGTAACATCATAACCCGCTTTTTTCACCTTGTTTCCCAGAAGATAATCGTCCGCCAAAGCATTGACGATACCCTCCAATCCCCCGATGTGCTCCAAAACATCACGGCGGATCACGATGGTGGATCCGAACGCGAAACTTATCCCCTCAAGAAGATAAGCCGCAAAAACACTGGGGACAAAACTCGCACCTATTCCCATCCCCTCCAAAATCGAGGCGACGCCTTTGGGATGGTATCCGCGATAGAGACAGGTGACCAGCCCGACCTTGGGATTTTTGAATGGTGCGATGATTCTCCGAAGGTAATCCGGCTCCACATGCATATCACTATCCGAAAGAACCAAAATGTCGTGTCGGGCGGATTTCATCATTTCAATCAGATTGCAAATCTTATAGTTCATCCCGACCGGGGCGGCGCCGCTAACGATTGAGATATCGACTTCCGGATGACCATCCAGAAGACGACGAGCGGTATCCAATCCTTTGTCCTCCGAATCCATCGCCCCGAAAACCGGTTGATACAAGGGATAGTCTTGAGAGAGAAAGGATTGGAAATTCTGGTATTGCAGAGGGTCTTCGCCACGAAGTGGCTTCAATATCGATACTGGCGGAGTGAAATCCTCCTTGGATGAAAAGCCCTCGCAATCTTGCAGCCATTTGCGGGATCCCATAATGCAGAGGGTGAAGTAGACAATGGAACCAATCATCGCACCGCCAAGTGCGATTTGTATTGCAAAACGGACCGAATGAATCAATGTTTTTCACCCAATCCTACCACGATAACGCCTAAAACGATGATAAAAGCGCCGATCCAGCGCGTGAGGGTGACATGCTCATGTAGGAAGAACCGAGCGAATATCGCCACAAGGAGATAGCTAAGCGCAGTGAATGGCAGAACGAAACTGATATCCGCCAAGGATAGGCACACGGAGTAGAGGCCGAAATAGCACGCCATAAGAGAGGTGCCGCATAAAACTTTCCAATTTGTGATCGCCACCACTACAAAGCCGGTATCGCTCGGATGCGCCTGATGCACCTCCTTCATGCCCGCGCTTAGCATAGTTTCGCCGGCAGCCACGCACAGTGTGGCGAAGAGGATGATCCAAATCACCAGCAATTTTTTAACGTATCTCCTTTTAATCTCAGGGTTCGGATCCGATATCGGAACCCGTTCCGTGGAATTATGCTCCATTCCCTCTTCATCCATCGCCGAATAACCTCTTCCCCCTGTATGCAATAGTATGACATATCCGCCAATTTGGCGCCGATGGTTTCGGTAGTTTTAGGTAATGCCTCCTTTTTCTCAATGCTTCGTTATTCTGCATTCCGACACATATTGAAATGATGAAAGTAATGATCGTTTCAGGTGAAGAAGTTAATCGATAATGGAAGATGTTACCACCAACGGTTGCAGGCTTTTAGTTCTTGTATTCAGAGGTAATTGCAAAATTCAGAAAATGAGGCTATTATCGCTCATTTCACGCTCGGCTAAATACCTTCAAACGAATTTTGCAATTACCTCTGAATACAAGAAC
>JAJZOL010000178.1 GCA_021811565.1 bacterium
TAACCGACGATAATCCTTTTGACAAGGGGCCGGGTAACGTACAATCCCGTGAAGTTAGCGTGGATGAGATACCCTCCGATTGGCAAGGAGTGGATATCGGACCCAAAACCGCCAAAGCGTTCGCAGCCGCCGTCAAAGGGGCAGGCACAGTGGTTTGGAACGGTCCGATGGGCATCTTCGAGTTTGATAAATTCGCGGTCGGCACCTGCGCCATGGCTGAGGCCTTGGCGGAGTCCGGAGCGATTACCATCATAGGCGGAGGCGACTCCGCAGCGGCTGTGGAGAAGCTGGGGTTTGCGGAGAAGATGACGCATATCTCCACCGGAGGAGGGGCGTCGCTGGAGTTCCTTGAGGGCAGGGAGTTGCCCGGTGTTGTGGCTCTGCAGGATAAGTAAGCATCGCGAATGGGACGCCTTCCATAACGGAGGGCGTTCTTTTCATGTATATTTCCGTATGAATATATGATCTCGGAACGGGCATTTCATCCGGATGAGATTTAAAATGAAATGCATTGGCGAATATAATTGAAACCGAACCGTATTCCGATAAGTATGTTTATAGGAGGTTGAAAATATGAACTATAACATGCCCTACATGCCGCAATATGTGGCTCAAGCATCACCAGAAGTGCGTAGTGATTTTATACGGCGCGTATACGGGTTCTTTTTCCTTTCCCTTATCGTATCCGTATTGGCGGGTTCCTTTGTATCGCAACCCTCCATGCTTCCGATGGCGCAGGCGTTGACGCTGCCTTTCATTATCGGCGAGTTTGTTTGCCTTTTCGGGTTGTATTTCGCCCGCCGTGTTCAAGGGCTGAATATGCTGATGTTTCTCGGATTCGCCGCTTTTTCCGGCGCCCTGATAGGTCCCTTACTGGTGTACGCGAACGCGGTCGCGCCGGGAATACCCGCGCAGGCGGCGATTCTAACCGTGGCGGCGTTCGGAGGCTTAACCTTTTACGCCATTCAGAGTCGCAAGGATTTCAATTATCTCGGCGGATTTCTCATGGTGGCTTTGATCGCGCTCATCGTAGCGGGTTTTGTGATGTTTTTCATTCACTCCTCTTTTATGAGCATGGTCTACTCCGTGGCGGGAGTGCTGATATTTAGCGGATTCGTGCTTTATGACACATCCCATATCATGTTGCGACTGAGGCCGGATGAGACTCTGCTCGGCGCCATCAGTCTCTATCTGGATTTTATTAATCTCTTCTTGATGATTCTTAACCTCCTTATGCAACTGCAACGCAGAGATTAACCGGATGTATCGGATATACTATCATAAGGGGTAATTGCATAATTATTCATATCCGATCATTCGCACTATCGCCATGGATGAGTGATTCGTGGAGGGTTTAGTTCTGCAATTGCTGACTGAGATATCGTGAAAAGGGATCTTTTACGCGAGGGCGGGAAATGCATCCCTTTTTTCACGTGAATACCCAGAAGAACATGAAGTCATTACTATCTTTCACGATGATGTGTCTAAAATAGTCATTTCTTGTATTGAAAGGGATCTAATGGAACAGGAAAAACATATATTTCACACAAGCACCGTTTGGACCGGAGACAGCGATGGGGATGGGGTTATGCAGAGCGACCAAATTTCCTTCGAATATGGACGACCCGCGCAGCTTGGCGGAAAGCCCGGTAGAACCAATCCGGAGATGCTTCTCGCACAGTCCGTGGCGGCATGTTACGCGATCACCTTCGCAATTTTGGTGGAGCGAAAACGATTGCCTGTCACGCGTTTTGAAGTGGAGGCGGAAGGGGAAATTGTTCGTCAGCCGGATAAAACGTTGAAATACACTGAGATACGATTAAAACCCATAATCGAACTGAATGGCGCGGATGACGCCACATTGAAGTCCGTCTTGGATACGGCGCATCGATCTGAGAAATACTGCCTGATATCCAATGCGCTACGCGGTAATGTGGAAATATCCGTTGAGCCGCAAATCAACGGCGTGTAAACGCGATAATTATCGGGTTGTTATATACAAGGGCGGTCTTCCGAATCAATAGGTTTTACATCTCCCTCTGAAAAATATAGATAACTTTGAAAAGGAGTTTTTACGGAATGCGACGTTATTTAATTGCCGGCAACTGGAAAATGAACAAACTCACCAGCGAAGCCGTAGCCCTAGTGAATGAACTGAAGCGGAGCCTTCCCGCGAAGAAAAACGTGGATGTGCTCGTTTGTCCGACATACACCTCGCTTTACCCTGTCAAGTCGGTATTGGAGGGATCCAATATCCTTCTGGGAGCCCAGGATGTGTTCTGGAAGGAGAGCGGAGCCTATACCAGTCAGATATCCCCCTCGATGCTCAAAGATGTGGGTGTCACTTATGTTATCATCGGCCACTCCGAAACCCGTGGCAGATTCGGTGTGCCGGAGCCGGATTTCGATGAGACCATCCTCAAGCATTTCGGCGAGAGCGATGAGACGGTGAACCGTAAAGCGAAAGCCGCATTGTCAGCCGGTCTGATCCCGATCATCTGCGTCGGGGAGACTCTGTCCGAACGCAAGGAAGGGATATCGGACGGACTTATCGCTGAGCAGGTGAAAAAAGCTCTTGACGGCATATCCGGAGAGGATGTGGCGAAATTGGTGTTCGCATATGAGCCTGTGTGGGCTATCGGCACAGGGGAGACCTGCGAGTCTGACGAAGCGGATCGGGTTTGCCATCTCATTCGCACGACGATTGAAGGGCTTTTTGGCTCCGCCGTTTGCGAGCAGGTGCGGATACAGTATGGCGGCAGCATGAAACCATCCAACGCCAAGGATTTGCTCGCAAAGACCAACATTGACGGGGGGCTGATAGGCGGCGCCTCGTTGAAAGCGGGTGACTTCTCAGCCATTGTGGATGCTGTCGAGTAAGGAACTTTCGGGGTGCTCCCTGTTGAGATTCAACGGGAGCATCCCTTTAAATAGAAACCGGTTTTCTCAATGTCACCCCACCTGAGAAAACCATCACAATGCACTTATAACGTGATCGCATTATTTCAAAAATCTCTTTGCATTGACATTTCGCGCAGCATTTGATGAGATTATGTGATTGCATGATCCTGTAGATTTGAAAACATGAGAATTGTCACTTCCAATCAGATGCGTGAGCTTGATAAGCGAGCCATGACCGAAGGCGGAATTCCGGGTGTGGTGTTAATGGAAAACGCGGGAAGAACGGTTTTCACTGTCCTGCAGGAGCGATACTCCCCATTGCATACCCACTCATTCCACATATACTGCGGAGTCGGCAATAACGGCGGGGACGGTTTTGTTGTAGCCCGATATTTGTTACTCTCCGGGGCATCCGTATCAATATCTATAACTGGCAACTCTGATCGCATATCGGGTGACGCACTCGTGCATTTGAATGTCTTAAAACGGATGAAGGCGAATATCGGCTCGTCGCCAAACCCGAACGCCATCCAGGTGGACGCTCTTCTCGGCACCGGCTTGCAGGGCGCTCCCCGAGAGGATATCTCCGAGATGATACGAGCCATTAACGCCTCCTCACAACCGGTCGTGTCGGTTGATATCCCTTCCGGTGTGAATTCCGATAACGGAGCCGTTCCCGGGGAGGCGGTAAATGCCGATGTCACCGTTACATTCGCCTATCCGAAGGTTGGCATGTTCTTACATCCCGGAACGGATAAGGTCGGCGAGTTAATTGTGAGAAACATCGGATTCGACTGGGGGCAATTGGAATGGGAGTGTGCGACGGAATGGTTGCGTTTGGAGGATGTGGCGTCTCTACTGCCTCGACGATTTTCCAACAGTCACAAAGGCAGTTATGGCCATGTGCTTGTGTTAGGCGGATCCAGGGAGATGAGCGGCGCGGTATGCATGACCGCTCTCGCCGCGTTGCGAGCCGGAGCCGGGCTGGTAACTATCGCCACTGCGGAATCCGCGTTGCCCTTGGTGGCATCGCGTTCAATGGAGGTCATGACGATAGGATTACCTGATAAGGACGGTGCGCTCTGTGAAGCCTCCTTTGATGCATTGGAGAGGGTTTTGGAGCGTTTTGACGTATTATGTATAGGACCCGGAGGAACGAGGAATCCCGAAACGCAGGAGTTATTCGCCCGAGTCTTGCATGAGATTCAAAAGCCGACGGTTCTGGACGCGGATGGTTTGATGGCTATTAAGCAAGACTGGGGAGGAACGCATCCGCTTGTGATCACACCACATCCGGGCGAGAGCGCAAGGATGTTGGATTTGTCCGTTTCCGAGATTGAACGAGACCGTTTGAACACAGTGCGCACGTTGGCAAACCGTTATTTAGCCGTTGCCGTGTTAAAAGGCTCTCGGACGCTGGTGAGCGATGGACGGTTGATATCCGTGAATACCACTGGAAATCCCGGCATGGCGACCGCAGGCAGCGGAGACGCTCTCACTGGCGTCATCGGAGCATTCCTGGCGCAGGGGCTCCATTCCTTGGATGCGGCTCGGCTGGGGGTCGCCTTGCATGGATGCGCAGGGGATATCGCTGCCCGAGAGCGGGGAGCGGGGTTGATTACCGGAGATTTGATTAACTCAATACCCGATGCGATTAGCTTGATGTTAGGAGAATAAGGGATGAAACAGCGGTTATGGGTAATTGGTTCTCTTTTGGATATGGGAGATGGTCATGGAAAAGTCACTTTGAAACTAAAGAGTTTGTTTTCAGTTGTTACAACGCTCCTCAGTTTTATGACAGTTGCGTCGTTCTGTATCGCCGCGCCGACCGCATCCGCACCTGCAAAGCCTAGCGCATCATCGCCTGCGGCTCCTGCTCCAAGCGCCGGCGGGGTGACCCTTAATATCACCTTCCCTTCGGCGGGGAACTATTATGTTCGCATTCCTGGGCAACCTCCCTATCATTTCATGGATCAGACGGCGACCATTAACCTTTCAGCCAAGCCAAAAATAGTTTATGTGGACGATGCTCAGACCGGCAATGTCGCCGAGTTGCCGTTTCCCGCGAATGGGATGCTCGTTCTTCACGCAACTGATTTCAGTTATATTCGCAAGGTGATCATTAACGTAACCTATTCCGGGCAGCCGGTCGCGGCGGCGTTGGTCTCGCTAACGGCGGCCAACTATTCGAAGCAGGTGGATATGACCCCCACCGATCAAGGAAACGTCTCATTCGAGGATGTGCCTGCGGGCAAAGCGGTACTGACTATAACCTATGGCCAGAATTTATCCGACCGCAAGGATTTGATGATCTCCACGGACCATCCCGCCGGTCCGGTGACCATCCCAGCCGCTTTGAGCAATAAAACGGATACTATCTCCACTCCCACAGCCGCTTCCACGCCCACAGCATCCGCCGCTCCTGCGGGTAATGCGCCGCAAACCTCACCGAATTCCAGTTCGGGTCCTAAGCCCCTTCCCAAGCCCACAGGTGGTAATCCCGCCGGGCAGTTGATCAACCTTCTGGTCGGGGTGGTTTTAGTGGGCGGAGTTGTCTACCTCCTGTATCGATGGAGCAAGTCCGGAGGCATGGGGGATTATTTGAAAAAATTGGGCATCGACTCTCATCCAACCGCTCCGGCGGGCGGAGCTGGAACGCTAATCAGCACACCTCCGCCTCCTGTGACGGATCCTTCACTCTGTCCATTCTGCGGGCAGAAGAAGGATGCCATGGGGAATTGCGCCTGTACGCTTTCCGGCGGAGTGACCTCGCCCGCTCCCGCAATCGGGAGCCAACCCCGCTTGGTTGCGTCCGGTGGGCTTTACTCGGGGAACATCTATCCCCTCAGCGGGTCGCAAGTGTCGATAGGCAGGGAGGCTACGAACACCGTATCGTTAAGCAATGACAATACTGTTTCAAGGCGTCACGCCTCGATCGAGCAGTCCGGGGGGAGTTACGTCATAAGGGATGAGGGCTCCTCGAACGGCGTGTATGTGAACGGGGTGAAAATCAGCGGCATGCAGCCTATCCATTCGGGGGATGAGATCCAGATAGGAAACACACGTTTCCGGTTTGAGGCATAATGATAGATTTATCTTATGTCTCCCTTTTCATCAACCTAATAACTATGGAAATTTCGATGGAGTCAGCCAATGCGTTCTAGAATTATGGTTGGGGTCATTTTAGGGGCTGTGGGCGGTTTCGCAGGATTTGTGATCCAAGAGATTACCGTAAATCACTCACCTCTATTGTCTTCCTCCGAAGTTTCCCGCCAAATGGCTCTCTTTGGCATTATTATCGGGATATGCATCGGCATTGCGCTCGGATTGGTGGAGGGGCTTGTAACCGGCAGGACGGAGCTTTTGCCTCGCGGCGCCATGATGGGAGCCGCTTTAGGCGGAATCTCCGGGGCGATTGGCATCTATCTGGGGGGTGAGATATATGACGCCATCCTGATAGGGCAAAATCCCGGCACGCTTCAGGGTTTGGGGCTTTTTGGGTTTATCCTTGATGTGGTCGCCAGAACCATAGGTTGGATGCTTTTCGGCGGTTTCATCGGCGCGGCTGTGGGCGCCTCGCTTATGTCTTGGAAAAGAGTCCGTAACGGACTTATCGGAGGATTGGTCGGCGGGGCGTTGGGAGGGATGATTTTCGATTTGGCTGCGGAGATAATCACCCAGCCACTGATGAACATGCAAGGCGCCGGGGGCATGCATGAAGTTGGCGGACCGAGTCGAGCCATCGGAATCACCTCCATTGGATTGTTCACCGGGCTATTCGTAGGTTTGGCTGAGGAGTGGTTCAAGGAGGCATGGGTGGTGGTCACCTCCGGACGAAACGAGGGCAGAAGAATCATACTCGCCAATCCGGTATCGTACATCGGACGAGACGAAAGAGCGGATGTTCCCGTATTCGCCGATCCAACGATCACAGCCCAGCATGTGGCGATTCAAGAGGAGAACGGCAGGAGATTTTTAGTGTATGGAGGGCGTCCGCCGGTACCGGTCGTCAACGGCGTTCCGGTTCAGGGCAGGCAACTGCTGAAGGACGGCGATGTATTGCAAGTCGGAACTGTGAATATCATATTCCATGAAAAAGCCACATCGCAGCGTGTACGGAAACCGGCTGTGGATGTCTCTCGTCCCGGACCGAGCATTTCAAATGTGCCCTCCAACTATTGCCCGTTCTGCGGGACGATGAAGGACGCGGCGGGGAATTGCTTGTGCTCCGTGCCGACCGCTGGATCTCAGGCGCCTCCTCCGAACGTCGCTCCTCTGCCAATGGGAGGCTTTCAATTCGTTCCATCCGCGAACATGCCTTTGGGCGGCGGTGCAGCGGGTTTTCAAACTGCGGGCAACTCATTGACGGGGATCAGCGGCCCTAGCATGGGCATGAGTTTTATGCTTGGCGGGGATAATATTACCATTGGCAGGGAACTGAATAACGCCATCGCACTCGCATCCGATAGCGCAGTTTCCCGACGCCATGCGCATATCGCCATGGAGCAGGGCGTCCATGTGCTCTACGATGATAATTCGTCGAATGGCACGTTTGTAAACGGTGCGAGGATTACACAACAGGTATTGAGCAAGGGGGACTTGGTGCAATTTGGCTCCAGCCAATTCAGATACGAATAGTGTTGGAAACATATGGTATTTATTAATTTGCCAACTGAAATAATCGGCCGTTCGCATTGAGATCATTCACTTACGAGGAATTGATATGGAAGATAAAACCCAACAGATGAGCGGTTTCCCGGACCCACTCTCCGGCGCCACTCAGAGAATGAATGTGCCGCCCGTTTTCGGCGGTGATCCCATGGCGCAGCCAACGGCGATGGGGATGTCGGTCCGCGCCTTGGAGATGGAAGTGATCATGGGCAACCAATTCGCCGAAGCGACAAAAAGCTCCAGGCTGCATCAGCTAGTGCTTCTAAAGTCCTCTGGCACCGCCATTGCTAGAAGAATGCCGCTGAATGTTTGTCTCGCCATTGACCGATCCGGGTCGATGGAAGGCGAACCGCTCGAATACGCCAAAAGAGCTTGCGAATACGTGGTGGACCTCTTGGACACAAACGATATCCTCTCTATCGTTACCTTCGAAGAGCATGTGGAGGTGGTCATGCCCGCCAGACGGGTGGTGAATAAAAACCTCATCAAGCAACACATTCAGAGAATCACACCCGGTAACACCACCAACCTTTACGATGGCTTGATGCAGGCGTGTATGCAGGTCGCATCCGTTAATGCGACCGGGTATGTCAATCGGGTGCTTATTCTCACGGACGGAGAGCCCACTACAGGCATCAAGGATTTCAACAGTATTGTTCAACATGCGGCGGATAACAAGATGCGAGGCATCACGGTGACGGCGCTGGGGTTTGGCAGCGAGTACAATGAGGAGTTGATGGCGGGGATCGCACGGAGGGGCAGTGGTAATTACTATTACATCTCTCAGCCGGCGCTGATTCCGGAGATTTTCCGCAAGGAGTTGGAAACGCTAATGACCATCACCGCACGCAATGTGCGGGTGCGCTTCTCCTTCCCCAGAGGGGTGCAGTGCCGCTACGTGTACGGAGTTGCCGCTCCCTCCATAAGCGCAAGAGGGGCGGAGTTCGTTTTGCCGGATATTGAGCGCGGCTGTGTGGTCGCGAATTTGAGCGAGCTTGAACTTGACAGGCATATTCCCGGAACCTATCGTGTGGTAAAGGTGGAGATGAGTTACGAGGACACCTGCACCGGCAAAACCGAGACCCTTACAGGCGAGGGTGTGGTGGAGTTTGTCACCGATTCGTCCCGAATACAGCAGGGAGTGAACCCGATGGTGCAATCGGAGTTGGAGGTGCATCTCGCCACCCGAAATCTTGAGAAAACCATGATGGGTATGCGCACGCAGCAGCTAACCGCCATGGGCGCGTTATCCGATTTGCAGCGAACTAGGAACATCCTTATCCAATCCGGCAAATTGGATCAAGCTCAGGAGGTGACCCAGGCGATTGACGCCCTTCAATCCGGGGGCGACGCCGAAAAAACGCTCATTGGCACAATATACTCACTTGACAAAGGCAAGCGGAAAGCCTGAGGAGAACAGATCAAATGGATGATGTCACTCAGATCATGCCCGACCAGGGAAATGTTGGAGAACCCACGCAAATTGGAACCGTGAAAATCTGTCCCGTTTGCCAGACAACCAATCCGGGATTGGAGACGTACTGCTCCGAATGCGGGTTTCTGTTGGATTCACATCCGGATGAATCCGGAGTCATGCCGACTGAGGACGAGGATACACTCTGTCTTATCGAGCGAAAATCCGGACGCAAGTTCAGACTGTACGAAGGGGATAACTCGGTTGGACGCGAAAACTGCGATGTCTTGCTGGCGGATAGCTCGGTGTCACGCAAGCACGCTCAAATTCATGTGGAGGGATCTCATATTTCCGTAACGGATATCGGCAGCACCAACGGTACCATGGTGAATGATGTCCGCTTGAATACAGGCTCCGCAGCGGAGGTGAGCGAAGGAGCCGAGATTCGCTTCGGAGCCGTCTCTCTCATTATGTCGATGCATGGGGAGATTCCCGATACGGTCCAGGATGCATCCGTATCGGATTTCAATGCCGATAAAACGCTTGTAGGCGACGCGCCGAATACCCCGATTCCCGTTTTAACGCAGACGGCCCCACTTTCCCCGATCCGAGTAGGTGAAGGGGAGGTTGTGGCGAAATTGGTTCGCGCGGATGGTGTGGGCGGTGATATACTAATGTCCGAAGGCGAATTCACCATTGGCAGAAAAAAGGAAAACATGATCGTGATTTTCAATGATCCTTTTGTTTCCGGTAAGCACGCTGAGGTGAATATCGCAAGTGGTGTATGCCTTTTGAAGGATGTTGGCAGCTCCAATGGAACCCTCGTTAACGGATCGAAGCTAGAACCGCAGGAGCCGTTGGAATTGCACGATGGGGATGAGATCGTATTCGGTAAGACGCAATATCGCTTTAAAACGGGAAAAGATAACACCGAGGCGGAACCGGAGGCTCCTCAGGATGCACCGAACGAGCCTGGAGAGAGCGAGCAACCATGACACCTGAAACAAATCAGCAAGAGGAAGAGGAGGAGCGCGAGATCACCGCGCGCTTTTCCACGGATGAATTGGTGAAAGGCTGGCAGGAGAGAGAGCCCAGGCAGCCCTGCGCCGCGCCGGTCATCGTCTTCGGAGCGCGGACGGACCTAGGAAGAGTTCGCGAGAACAACGAGGACAAGTTTGATTTCTACGAACCCGAAGATCCCACAATCCTCGCCACCAGAGGTTCCTTCTACGCCGTGGCGGACGGAATGGGCGGACACGCCGCCGGACAGATCGCCAGCGAACTCGCATTGAAAAATATGCTCTCCGCCTATTATAACAGTCTTGCGGACGATGTGCCCTCCGCGCTGCGCGAGGCGGTGACCATCTCAAACGACACCGTGTTTAATATCGCCGCAATGATCCCTGGCAGAACGGGAATGGGCACCACATTGACCGTGTTGATAGTCATCGAGGATCGTTGTTTCGTGGCGCAAGTCGGCGATAGTCGCGCCTATCTAATTCGAAATGGTGAGATTAGGCAGGTTACCGAGGACCACTCCTGGGTGGCGGAGCAGGTGCGAAGAGGCGGCATGACGGAGGAGGAGGCTGAAGCATCTCCCTATCGAAACGTCATCACGCGATGCATCGGTACGCAGAGGGATACGGAACCGGATATATTCGACGAGGACGCTATGGAGCAGGATGTGTGGGTTCTCTGCTCCGACGGCTTGAGCGGGCATGTGCATGCTGATGAGATATTGAAAATCGCTGGCGCTCATTATCCAAGCGAGGCTTCCAGACAATTGATTGAACTGGCAAATTCGAGAGGGGGGCGGGATAATATCACCACCGTGATCGTTAAGATCAAAGAGATCATAAAATCAAACGAACAATCAGAAGAAAAAGCGAAAAAGAGATGGAATCTGTTTTCAAAGGACTGAAACAATCCATGAAAACGCATTGTAATACCATTTGGAAGGGGAAAGTGTGATTATTTTGGAACACGTTGGTGAGTCTTTGGACATGAATGGCGTGGTGGGATGGAATCGCCAAACCATAGAAAAGTTTTTGCAATCGTGGCTTCGGCACAAGCCCGAGAGTGTCGGTTTGCAACTCTCCTCCGAAGGGTGGGCAAGAATTTCGGACTTGGTTGTGGCTTTCGAAAATCAAGGGATCGATGTCAGCAAGGAGACGCTGGAAAGCATCATCCGCACCGATTCAAAGCGGAAGTTCGAGATGGAAGGGGAAAAAGTTAGGGCGAGATACGGTTATTCCATAAAGTTCGAAACGAAGCCTCATCCCGGAATGCCTCCGGCGGTTCTCTATCACGCTCTTCCGGCGCGTTTTGTTCCGCGTGTTTTGGAATTTGGGATAAAGCCTATAAAAAGACAGTTCGTGCATCTCTCCCCGGAACGAAAGGATGCGATGGAGATATCCGGGCATGCCAAGAGCCCGTCCATCTTGTTGCACATCGCCGCTCACAAGGCTTACGAGTCGGGGGTGGCGTTCTACCCGCGCGGAAAAGGGGTGTGGCTGAGCGAAGAGATTCCCGCAGAGTTCGTCACGGTTTATCAAGCGCCGAAAAACACGCCGAGTGTGAAGTCGCAAACTTCGCCTGCAGTCAAGGGTCGCGCACCGGAACTTCGAAGCAGACGGAAGGGCATGGGGTTTCTGAAAAAACCACATGACTATGACCGATAATATGAAACGATCGGAGAAGTTTAATTACGCTTTTAGATATCTCTCATGAAAGGTGTGTATCGCACTATTATCGAGATACGGGGCACGGAGTGGAATGTTTATCAAGGTTGATGAACTGATTGGTGATGAAAAGTAATGTCGGAAATCCTTGGCAACAAATACAAAATTGTTCGAGAAATCGCTCGATCAAATGATGTGGTATACGAAGCGACCAACATCCAAACCGGCCGCCGAGTCGCCCTGAAGGAGTTACTGATTCCGGCGAATTTGGTTGGCAAGGATCGCAGGGATCGGATTGAGCGTTTCAACAGGGAGGCTCGCGCCACGCATCGTTTGAATCATCCCAATATCGTTACGGTATATGATTACGGCGAGGAGAATGGCAGATACTATATCGCAATGGAGTTTCTGGAGGGAAACACCCTTCGAAATATCCTGCAGCAGCGAACCGCCCTACCGGTGAAAGAGGCGGTGGATATCACCTCCCAACTCTTATCCGCCTTGAGCCATGCGCACTCCCACAAGGTGATTCATCGAGATATAAAGCCCGATAACATCTATATCCTTCCTGGCGGACAGGTCAAACTGACGGATTTCGGAATAGCCCGCTTAACCGAGGAGGCGAGCCTAACGGCTGACGGTCAGATATTCGGAACTCCGAGCTACATGTCGCCGGAACAGATCGTAGGCGGAGCATTGGATGAGCGCACGGATATTTTTTCCACCGGGGTGTTGCTTTATGAGATGATCGCCGGACGTAAGCCCTTCGTCGGAGACAGTGTGGTGACCATCACCTACAATATCATGCATAACGACCCCCCGCGCATCCCCGGAATCTCCAACTCCTTGGAAATGGTGGTCAACCGTGCGATGGCAAAGGAGCCCCTCAGGCGATATTCCAGCGCGGATGAGATGCGAAGAGACCTGATGAGAGCCGATGTGTCAATGAACGCCCTGACGTCTCTCTCCGCTCCCATGCAGCCTCTCGGAGGTGGGTCGTCTTTTCCGCAAGTCCCGCAAAGCATCTCACCGATGCCCTTGAATACTCCATTTTCCACAAGCAATCCCTTGGCGCCTCCTGGCTCCGTGCCTCCCGTGTATTCGAATCCATATAATGGCGCCGGGGGCGTGTATAATCCATCGGGAATCTATCAAACCGCCGCACCCACTCTCTATCCCGGGCAGACGGGGTTCGCGCCGGGGCCATTGCCAGCGGCTGGGACGCCCTTTGCGACAACCCCGCCACCTTTGCCACCCCATCACAAGGATTTTCAGCTTTCTGACAATGCCCGAACGGGGTTGTACGTCCTTATGCTGATTCTATTCATTTCCGGAGCGTTGCTCGGTTTGATTTATCTTTTTAATGCGGCATACGCGAATAGTCAGGCGCAACAAGAGTTACAATCGTTAACAAATACTTACAACGACGGTGTTCAAAGATATCAGATGGGGGATTATCAGAATGCAGCAAGCAGATTCCAATATGTGATTAATCACGCCTCGGATTCGATGCGGAACTTAAAATACAGCGCCAGAACCGCGCTGGCTCAAACGCTGAACAGCGAAGGCGTGCTTGCCTACCAAAACCGACAATATTCCGATGCGGAACAGTATTGGGACGATGTATTGGCTCTATACGACGAAATGCCTAACAATTTAACCTCCAATGACCAAAAAATAATGCGGGAAGTGCAGGATAATTTAAATCAGATTCCCTCGTCAACTGGTGGGAATTCGGATAATCCCCAAATAACCATCAATCCCCCTCCGAACACCTCCTTGAATTCGGCATTGGAGCAGGCGTGGCACGATTATCATCAGGGGGAGAGGGATTTTGCAAATGGAAACTATGACGCGGCGCAACAGGATTGGCTGAATGCGATACAGGATGCGCCGGGAAGCCAGCCTGCGATACAGGCGGCGAATAAACTAATGGATATTCCCCCCGTTCCGCCCTCCACCGGATTATGAATGAGAAAAGGTTACCTCGCCTCTTGAACAATGGATATGGATATGTGGAATGATTGAAAAACCCGAGCAACCGCCGAATTTGATACGCGTCAAAGCTTTTCTCATCTTGGTTCGTGGCGAGGATGTCACCTT
>JAJZOL010000144.1 GCA_021811565.1 bacterium
ACATGGAATAAACCTTTGAAGAAGCGCACGTTAACTTATCAGGTAATTGCAAAATTCGATTTCCAAGTATATCACCGAACGTGAAATGAGCGATAATAACCACATTCCTGAATTTTACAATTACCTCTTATGTATATATTATTATGTAGTGTACTCATATATTCCTGATTCTTCATTCCTTAAAAATATATCTCAGAAAAATGGTAAATCAGACGGATTGGTCGTGAAGAGGATGGTGTCGAGCGTGAAACGTAGTTTTATATTGCATTATCCGCATTATACGAAGGGGGGGCGCCCGTAATGGACGCCCTCGAAAATGATGCTCCTACTACGCGTTGCTAATCACCAGCTTATCGCCGGGTTTGAGGAGAATGGGGGAGCGGAAACGCAAAAGCACGTCATTTCCCTTTGGTGTATGATCCGCTTCCAGAACCGTGCCATTGTATCGTGCCACCCACTTCCCCGAGGATGATGGCAGGCTGGTGAGTATCTCCGCCAACGGCAGGGAACCCTCGCGCATCGTCATCCCCGCCTCGTCGCGATTTTGATTGAATATCCCCCATGCTGTCGGGGTGCAGAAAACCGCCTGGTACTTCTCCGGGGTCACGCGCGGCGAGAACCCGATGCTTTTTGTTTTGGCGTTGTAGGAGAATCCCTGCGTCGCCATGTAGGTGGTCCAAACACTCATGGGGCGATAGTAATGGTTGCCGCATTCGAAATGGTTCCAAGGCTTGCCCCACGCCAGATACCTGTCCTGAACGTCGCGAATGATCTGCAGCCCTTCGTCCACCATTCCGGAGTAGATCATATTGGACGCAAGAGAGTACTCCACGCCGGTCCAGGTGGCGGACCACTGTCCTCCTTGCTTCGGAGTGTCGGCGGGATTCGGCCACCACCCGTTGATAATGCTGCGGTGTTGTCGGTTTTTTGTATAGATGATTTTCAAGTCGGAAACCACGTGGTCGTTGGGCAACGGATCGCCAAGTTCCGGGATCAGCCTTGCGTACCACATGGAATCCATTCCCGCCGCGAGGCTAGCGTTGCTTCGTTTTCCGGTGGTGGGGTCGTAGTATAGGTCGTAGTACTCGCCGTTCCAAAGCTCCTTTTCGAAATTGGGCTGTCCCTGCTTGAACCAGCTTGTCAAAAGCGCGTGATTGGCTTCGTCATTCATCTCCAGAGCCATCTCGGTCGCCGCTTTCACCGCCACCAAGTAGAGAGAGGAGACGTAGACCGACGTTCCGTAGAATCCCCATCCATCGTAGGTTTGATCCGCGCCGGTGTCGTTGGGGAGCCCGTCGCCGTCGGTGTCTCTGTTGCGCATGTTGGTGAGCGCGAGCATAATGTGCGGCCAGTGCATGTGCAGGAAGGCGTGATCTCCCAACCATTTCCAGTCGCGGTAAACCATCAGAACGTATTGCGGCATGAGATCGATGCGGTAGAAGCTGTCGGGATGATCGAATGTCGCCGGGAAAAAGTGGGGGATATGGCCGTTTTTCTTCTGGAAGTCCATGGTAAGGTCGATTTGGCTCTTCTCCAAATCCGGGAACAGGAGCAGAATCACATGAGAACCATAATAGCCCACGTCGGTGGTGTCCAACCCGCAGCAGCCTTCCCCCTCCCAAACGCTGAATTTATTGTCCTTTGTCCACCATGTCTCCTTGGTGAAGGTGGTGAGCTGGGCGTTGATAGCGTCAAGAACCTTGCGCTCAAGAGTGGATTCGTAGAAATCCGTATGGAATCGCTCCGTTTTCTCGTGAAGTGAATGGAGGTTTTTCGTAACGTAATTCGCCACCTGATTGGCGCTGGAGAACCAGTTGGAGTACATGTGACCGATCTTGGTGTGATCCGCGTCGTAGTGGTTGGGGTAGTACCAAGTGAGAATGAACGTAGCCTCACGTGATTCCCCTGCGGGAATGGCAAGTTTTTGGGTCATGGCGGTATTGCGACCTGATTCTCCCGTCAGGGCGCCGGTCTCCTCCAATGCACCGTCCTCGGCGAAATCCGCCCACAACCCGTCGAATTGATTCCATTCCGCGCGTACGGAGCCCGCCCCCAAGCCGCTCAGGGTCATTTCGCCATAGGTTCCCCATTGCGCCGGGATTCCATCCCCCGTTTTGTAGGTGGTGTGCGCGACATAGGAGATCAAGTGGGCGTAAATCTCCGAAATAAGATCCGATGTAGCCGGCCATCCTCCCCATATCGCTGTGGCGTAGACCAAAGTTCTGCCAGAGCCGTATTTGCCCGCTACGATCAGGGGCTGCCCGTCATCCCCCTTGGCGATCACGACGCCATTCGGTTTTACGGATGCGATCGTGTTGTATCCGCTGTATTGGGGGAGGCTCATTTTGCCGAAAATCGCAGTCGCCTCGGGATTATTGACCTTCGTCATTTGAACGTTCACATTGTTGGCATCGAAGTGGTTTTCAAACGTGATCGGAAGGATGCTTTCCAAGAGGGTTCCGTTCATGTGTCCCCAGCGGTCATCCGAAATTCCGTAGAAGGCGTCCCATCCGCCGGAGTAGATGAACCCCATGCCGCTGTTCACGGCGTCCTTGATGATGTTCATATTCGCTTCGCCGAGAGTTGCGCTTGCGTGAGCGGTCTCGCCCATCCAGGCGCAATCGAACTTTTGAGCCAGTTCCGCTCCGTTTCGAGCGGGAAGATGGATGCCATTGGGACCTTCGCCGGTTGCCCAGGTGATTTTAAGGTTTTTGATTCCCCTTAACGTTTGCTGAAATTCCGGATGTTGCTGATCGGAGATCATCAGCAGGCGCACCGGTTTGGCGAAGGAGGAGAGCGATCCGCCGGCTTTTGCATCCATAAGAACCCTCAAACCTTTTTCCATATCGATTTTCCGGTTTCTCGAACCCAGGGAACCGATGTCAAAGCCGGTGCCGTTCCTCATGCTGGAGAGCAAGGAGACCTCTACGGGCTTGTCCGTCGGATTGTGCACGGTGAAGGAGAATATGCATGCGGGAATCCCGGAGTTCTTGGAGTCGTGGGGGATGAAAGGCGTCCATGCTTTCAGTTCCACCTTTGCAGGGATATTGGCGTCCATGAACTTCATCATTGCGAACGGATGCTCGCCGACGTAGTCAATCGTGGTCACTCCGGGGGCGTTGTCTCTCCCTTTCAACTGCAGCAAATGAGCGACGGATTTGGCATCCTGTTTCGCCCAGACTGCGAAGAATGCGTCATTGAACGCCATTTGGCTCGCCCAATTATTGAAAATCTGCCAGTCATAAAAATTACCGTCCGCGCGAATCTCCACCGTTCCGCATCCGATTCCTCCGAGTGGTATGCCGGAGTTCATAGGGGGATTCGCGCCGGTGTACTCATTGGGCAACGGCTGCACCTCCGTCTGAGCGATGCTTTTGCATGCAACCGCACCTGAAACGGCGGTTACGGCGATTGTCTTTACAAAATCCCTTCTTGTTAACCCTTTTCTCATTTCCTGACTCCGTTAAATGTGTAATAGGACAAGGTGTTATCACAACTCTCAATACGGGGGGAAGCGCGTCGTTTCGTGGCTTAATGTTGCGCCTGAGTCGTGAATTCGGCGATTACCCGCAGTTTTATCGGTGTTACTTCATCTCCTCAAGTCCAACGCTATGAAGGATTTTCGGTCATTGGTTGAACATGATTGCAAATTCCACTCATGACGTTATCGTTTCCACAATCAAGATCGGTCTTAGGCTGGGATCGTTGTATGCGATTGAAACGAAGGATTTGTTGCAGGGCTGATTCCCCCAAGCAGTTATCATCATACCGTAATCCGGTCCCTCCATCAATTTACGGACCAGCTTTGTGACATCCCATTCCGTCTTCGTTCCAAGCTCTGTAAAAGGGGGAACATCGGTGATCGCCCACGGAGTTTGATGCACGCTGGCATTGAAGGGGCGCCCTTTCGCGTCTTCAGCCGTTCCGCCGGGGTTGGTCCAATCCACGCCCAAATCAGCCTCTTTCCATGTCGCGCAAATCGCCTGCCATGGCTGCGTTATGCGATAGATCGCCAGCGGTGCGGTTTCATTGAAATGGTAATTCAGATAGCGGCGCAATACCAGGCGCGCGGAACGAATTTTGCAGCCTTTCGGTAACGATTCAAGAGGGAACTTAAGCAGAATCCTCTGGGTCTGCCCCCCTTGCACCACCGCCATCTCCGGGTCCGTGGCTTTGAGTGCGTCTGGGTAAGCGCTCATTATGCGCGTGCTTTCATAACAATTTAGCGTCCATGTTCCTGGTGCGATACGGTGTACCACGTCCTCTTTCAGATAAGGGGGAAGCATCTTGCCCGCAGCGTAAAATTCCCGAATCATTCGCACCATGTACTCGAAAGGCTTATACGTTTGCGAGGGTGTAATGCCGTCGTTTTCAAACAACCAGTTGCTCCAAGTGTAATCCACTCCGCGAATGCCGCAATTGACCACCACCTCCCCAAGCCATATGGGGTTGCGCCCGGCGGATTCGCTTCCCGCATTCTCCCCCCACATGGATTGATAAGCGTCGCTCCCGATAGCCTTGAGCTTGCGGACGATATTTCGCACCTCGAGAACATTTTCCGCCCCCGTGTACTGAAGAATGCAACCTTTGGCGATAGCCGTTTTCATCAGCCAATCGTTATCCATCATCAATCGAATGGATGCGGGACCGGAGGCGTTCTTAACCGCTTCGTCCCAATCCGACTGTGTGTACGCGGTACCCGGAAGGTAAACAATGCATTTCGCGTCCTCGCCAAGGAACTCCTTCGCCAAGGATTGCGTTTGATTGATGCGTTTCAAAATCATGGTTCGTTTGGAATCGCGATACCAGAGAAGCATGTCATTCCAGAATGCGCCGCGAGCCCATTCGGTGCGGGGTTTGGGAATTAGCACCTCGCTCCACGAGGCGAACCTTTGCGATCCGGTTAGATTCCATGCATCGTTGGCGGAATTGATATCCCCGTATTTCGCCTGCATCGCGGAACGAAAGCTTGTCTGGGCTTGCGCGGAGTAACACCAATACGCTTCCTCCCCCTGACGATTCAGGGTCCAATTTGCGGGGTAGATTCCCTCTCCGGCAGGACCGCAGTCCACAACCAGCTCCTTGACATTGACAGCCAACCCGGACGCAACAAGTTGTTTCATTTGCGCCCTTCCAGCCTCCAAAGTGGTTTCAGAGAAATCGATATTCCATGGACCGAGGTGCCAATCCGCAACGCCATGTTCGTCCACCATGCGTTCGTTCGGATATTTGTCGGCGTAAGATTTGGGGATTCCCAGCACGTAGAGGATGTATTTGATCTTGAATGGACGTTTTTTCAACGCCTCAATCAGCGGAGGGTGGTTTAGAAAGCCTGTCTCCAATCGAATCATGTCCACGCCAAGCGATTTGTAATAATCGAAGCGTTTTAGAAACGACGATAGCGGATTGTTGTAATATCCACTCCATTCAGTGACGCAGATTCGGGAGATGGGATTGGGGTTGTTCTCTTTTTTAGGGAAGATGAATGTCGCGGCGCTCGCCGGCTTTTGATATGCGAGGCTTCGTCCGATCACACCGGAAATGGTGGTAAGCCCAATCGTTCTGACAAATTCTCTTCGTGAAATATGTTTTGTCATCCTAAGTCCTGTTCCAAATTTAAATTTATGAGTTATCATTCATCGCCCCAAAAAGATATGTTAGCCTAGGCGGTATTGGAGGGGATATCAGGGAAGAAGCTGTTAACGTTCATAGGGTTGAATTATCGTCAGACCCGGGATAGCGTCGTAATGCCGTTTGTTGACGGAGACCATTTGGAAATTAAGACACAAAGCGGTAGATGCGATTAGAGAATCCATCTTTCCAACACCATTTGTTAGATGCAATACAACCAAATCGTTAAATACGCGTTGCATGGTATCAGGCGAATGCCAAATAATTGGAAACTTATTGAGAACATCTCGGGATTTTCGCAGATGATTCGAATTGGAAACGCCATACAGGAATTTCATGTCTGAAAAACCGCATATATTGGACAAAGGATTCCTTGATATGTCATCAAGCCAATTGACTACGAGAGAGCATTGTCGAGATAGATCAATCAATGCATCCGTACCCAACATCAATTGGCTTGTCACCATATTCTACGTTCCGCCTCTTTCCTCAATTTTCGTGCGAGTTCAGGAGCGTCGATATCATCCGAATAGACATCTGACATTACACCTGTTTGTAAAAAATCTATCAAGTCCTGGGTTGAGTTTGGTTTGGATTCGTTTTGAAGTGAATCACTGCGCTCGTCAGGCATGGATATCTTAGTGATTTTATCAACCACTCGTTTCAGATAGTCATCCACACTCATTCCGGCGCGTGCGGCTTTGCGCTCCAAAACAGCCTCTTGTTCGGCGGATAATTCCAAAACCCTCGTCATGGCTTTTCACCTCACTTTCCAGCAAAAACAGACTGACATATAAAAAGAATCGGACGCTTATACATTGCGAGCGCCGTTCATTTTCGGATAATTCTTAGTATATCCCCTATTTTTCTGAATTGGAACGTCCATGACAGGATTACGCCATCCGAGCCATGGACGTTTATTTCAACCCCATTTAATCCGTTTATCGTGTGAAGGTCACCAATGCGGCGCTTGCGGCGGGCATGTAAATTTTATACTCGCCGTTGTTTTCCTGTACCGTCTCTTTTTGCAACTTTCCCACCGGCTTGCCATCCATGCTTCCGTCAAAAGTTTGTCCACCGAGAGTGATGCCGGTTGCCGCCTTGTAATCCGGAGCCAGCAATCGAATGAGGCTAGCGTGATGGTAGCCTTTCGGAAGCGACAATGCAACATCTCCCGCAGTATCCGTCTCCTTGTTCAATATCGCCACGCGCACCTTGCCGCCGCCTTTTGTGGCGTAGACCTTGATATTGGCTGTGGTCTGTTCCTTGACGGGCACGGTTCTGGAGTGATGTGCCATGGCCCGCGCGAAGAAGTAGAGTCCGTAGTAGAGCGGTCGAACGTAAGGCGTATAGCTTGATGCTGGGTTGCTCTTGTCATGGAGGAAGGAGAATACAGCGTAATTCCCTCCGTTGCCGGAATGGAAGTTCACACCGCTCACCCCTTCGTCCGCGAAACGAAACATCGCATCAATCGCCCATATGGCGGAGACGAAACGATCGCTTACGCCGAGAGCCCCGCCGCATGCAAAGGAGTTCATCTCCCCCATGCGAAAGTCCAAATGATATTGTCGCGCCACCTTGACCCAAGGCTTAACAGCATCGGGGCCGCTGGCCGCCGGGGCTTCCGTAAGCAAATAGGAGGCTGGCGGAGGCTGACGATGCCCGCATACATTGTTGGGATACCAGTGTTGCGTCACCAAAGCGAGATATCCCTTTTCCGCCTCCAGAAATTCAGGCAGATGTCTTAGACTTCCTAACATTGCCCAGGCGGGCCCGATCACCTTGATGTTTTTGGTTTTCGGATCCTCCATGATCTGCTCGCGGAAAAGGGTGAAATCGTTGATATAGTCCTGATAAGAGTAAGAGTGCCCGCGATGTCCGTTTGAATGGAAGAGATCCGGCTCATTCCCTATTTCAAATCCAATGATGGAGCCACCCGGCATGTTTTGAGCGTAAGTGCGCGCCTGCTCCTCCGCAAGCTTTGGGTCATCCGCTCCGAGGTTCACACCTAAAATGAACCTCACCCCTATCGCCTTATGCAACGCCGCGAACGGTGCGACCGTTTTCGGAGTCGCGGCTTTTGTGAAATCCGTGCTGTTTCCGCCTATGCGGAGAATAAAAGGTCCATTCCCAAATGAAGTCAGATTCTTTAGCAGTTGAATATAGGACTTGTTCAGATAGGGTGGCTCGCCAATCATCGCCTGAGCGGATCCCCATTCGTGGGATAGCCCCAGGAAATCGGGAGGAATTGGAATGCCAGGCTTGTTCGGCTGAATTTGCGCTTGAGCCAAAATCGGGCTGGAATTTACGGATTGGGATTGACCGGCTATACCCTGAGTGCTTTGTGCGTAAGCTTCCGTTAGTGCAATAACCAGGATAAATGCAAGCGATGCCCATAGTCTGAAGAATCTCATTTTACTCTCCGAAAAAATATGTTAAAGTTTGTTGATGAGCCTGCTTTGTTTCTACGGCGTTAACCTCTCTGATACCGCATGGTTGATACGCATTGGATGGCTCGTTAATCGCTTCTGGATTGAGTTGAATTTGGCGAGAGCGGAAGCGGCCAGCCGTCATGGGACCATTTTATTTGGTTTATTCTCAGTGTTGGAACGCCGCCATTTCTCGCGTCATATGCGTGGTATGTCATCCACCAATGACCGCGCGCATCCAGGAAGAGCGATTCTCCGCCTGGCCCTTTCCAGCGATTTGATCCCGACAGAATCTTGCTCCCGCCGCCATTCAGCATCGAAATCCCTTCCTGATCCATATACGGGCCTACAATATCCTTTGAACGTCCGACGCGTACATTATAGGTGCTCCGTGCACCGCGACAGCAATAATCAAACGAGGCGAAAAGGTAATAGTATTTTCCTCGATGAATAATATAAGGGGATTCGATTGCGTCCGGCTGGTCAGGGCGTCGTGCCAATGACGAAATGTCCAAACCGTCGCCCAATGGTTTGCCGGTCAGCTGATCCACCCTAACGATCTTCAAACCGCTCCAGAAACTCCCAAATGAAAGCCAAGGATTTCCATTCTCATCAAGACATATATTGGGATCTATCGCGTTCCAATCATCCCCGTTTTTGGATGTAAGCACCACTCCTTGATCCACCCAGCGATATTCAGGATTGTTTTCATTCAAGGTTCTATTGGTCGCCAATCCGATTGCGGAACGGTTGCTTCCAAAGGTGGAAATCGCGTAATAGAGATGATAAGCGCCATTGAAATAGGATATGTCCGGAGCCCATATGTCGCTCCTTCCTGGAAACATAGTGTTGATCCAAGCAGGCATGGTTTTAAACACAACACCTGAAGACACCCAATGTTTCATGTCCCGCGAAGATCTTATGGGTATGCCCTTGCCAGTCGAGAAAAGATAGAATGTATTCCCATCGCGCATCATGCATGGGTCATGAACATGTCTCACATCGCCGATGACGTTTACGGATCGGTTATTTGAGGTCAATGCGTCGCCTTTCCGGTATGAACAGGCTTGTATGCTGAGCATTATAAGAAACCCTGTTATGAGTGGTAACCGCCCCATGAATCGCGATCATTTCCGATAACCAGCCAATGGTATTTGGCACGGACTATTTTATCGTGAATTCCAATGTGTCTTGCGCCAATGCCGGTTTCCTTAATCTGGCGGACTCATTCCATTCAGCGAGCAAATAGTGGGTATTAGTTCCTTCCCCCTGCACCGTCACGGTGTGAGCGCCTCTCTTCAAGCCGTTCAGCGGAACCGAATACGTGAGGGCTTGTACGCTGCGCGCCAAAATTCTATGATCCAGGAGAATATTGTATCCGGTTGGTATCGATCCCATGACGCTCCATTTTAATTTCAAGTCACCCTTGTTCGACAGCAGGAGATGATTGGTGTTCGAGAGCACAAGGATCGTTTGATTTAAGGTTGGAGCTTTGTAAAGAGCAATCATGGCGAGTGTAAGGTTCAGGTAACGGAACCCCCACCCGCCGCATCCGCGATAAGCGCATGATGTGAGCGACGTAGGTTCGATATCGTTGCTCAAAGGGACATTGTAGCAATCCACGTATTGATCGTGTTTCGGACCGTAACCCGCGCCAATGGCTTGTCCGGCAAATTCGTTCCATTGGCAGATCAGCAGGAATTTCGGACGAACCGTCATTGCGTATTGAAACTCCTCCAGATATGTCGCGCCGTTTCTCCTGCCCATAGCCTGAGGGTAAGTCCACCCGCCGTCTCCGAAAAAAGCCGGTGTGATGGTCAACGCTTCGGGCTTCCCGTCATGGTAGGTGGGTACGGGCTGAATCGAACCATCCATCCAGGACCAATACCCCTCTTTTGCCACTCCGGGATTGTATTGCAATTGGCTCGTCATCCAACGAACGGTGAACTTTGACTGATCGATTGGAGGTTTCCCAGCGAGAAAACCCGGTCCGCCCCCATTGAAGGGAACGATAAGCGGTTTGCCCTCATAATAGAGCCATAATCCCTTGTATTTTGGATTTTCCACGATATGGTTGTAAACCCAGTCCATCTCCTCGTTAAGTGCGGACATCGTGGTTGTGGGACCGTTATCCAATCCAAGTAACAGGGTTATTTTGGGAGTGGGTATGCCTTCCCTCCTCATTTGGGCATAGGTGTCGAGCAGGAGAAGAGTGGAGCGGATTAACTCATCAACGCCTGGAGCTCGTTCCCGCCAATGCTCTTTGCCCCATAGGTTGTTGGACCAATCCACGAGAAGGTAGTCTATTCCTATTTGATCAAACCAAAGACAATGCTGTCGGATGACGGCTTTTTGGAAGGAATCATATCTTCCTTCAATCGGCACAGCTTCTGCGGTGTCCCAGGTGGCGTTGAGAGGGGTGAACCAAGGCTCGTATTCCATGCCTATCAGATGATTTGGATCGGTATGCAAGAAGAAACGGCGTTTCATCACCCGTACAAAAACCGTATTCGATACTGTCACCCCTTTTGGAATCGTACTGCCCACAGGGAATTGATCCGTATGAATCATTCCAGGCCATCCTACTATGGAGTGTCCCCAAACTCCTTCCCCCACGGCACAGATGATGGTTGAGGCTTCACCAGGTGAGCCAACGGGTATCGGCCATCCGTCGGGATTATCAGGCGATACCATCCATGAGGGATTCGTGGAAATCATTTCTCTCTTTTTATGATCCACAAGCTCAATGCAAGCAAGCAATCCAGCGGGGCCTGAGCCGTTCAGGGATTCTACGGTGATTGTGTTTTTCCCTTTGACAAGGTATCGGGCGGGGATGACGGAATTTTGCACTTTGTGGAAATCGGTTCCCTGCGCCACGAGATGACCATTCAAGTACGCATGAAATGTATCATCGCAAGTGATGTGTATTCGAGCATAAGAGGGGATGGAGACAAGCCTGAAACGCTTCGTAAAATAGACTGTTTGCTGATCTCTCGTCGTATGATACCAAATCCAATATGCCTGAATGGGAGTCTGTACGATTGGCATTGCCACCTGAAGCCTGGCTTCGCCCGGATCCGGGAGGGGAATTAGAAAAACTGCCTTGCCAAACGCATTTGTTTTTTCCTGAGCTCCCCATTGGCGCCCGTTCCAATAAGGTAAAAGCGGGATTCCCGCCAACAGACGATGTTGGGTATTCGATATGGATGCCGTTATGGTGACGGTCTGCCCCATGGAGATACGGGGTTTATTCACGGTCAGCTTGACGGTTTGCTGCGCCATGGCGCTTTGACCTAGGATTAGCAAACCAGATACCGCAAACATTTGGATCGCATGTCCATTGCGTTTCATCATCATGCCTATCTCCAATTCTCCCATAATCTTATGAATCCGGGTGTAAATAAAATTCATTTTTCCAGTTTGAGAATCGCGTTCGAATTATTTATTGAGGTAATTGCAAAATTCAGGAAATGTGGCTATTATCGCTCATTTCACATTCGGTGATATACTTGAAAATCGAATTTTGCAATTACCTGTATCTGTAACATTTGAGGAATTTAGCCATTGATTAAAATAATATCCGATTTTTATGCTGTACGGAACGGGATGGAACGAAAAAAAGGGTTGGAGGATATCCTCCAACCCTTGTAAGGCGTTGAGAACTATATCAATACATTCCGCCCATACCGCCTCCGGGAGGCATGGCTGGAGCGGCGGGTTTCTCCTCTTTCTTCTCAGCGACGAGGCACTCAGTGGTGAGAAGCATCGCGCCGATGGATGCAGCGTTCTGCAGCGCGGAGCGAGTGACCTTTGCAGGATCCACTATGCCGGCGCCGATCATATCCTCGTATTTGTCCGTGGCGGCGTTATATCCGATACCATCGGCGGCGGATTTCAAGCGCTCCACCACAACCGAGCCTTCCACGCCTGCGTTTTGCGCGATGCATCTGCAGGGCTCTTCCAAAGCTCGTTTGACGATGTTCACACCGATCAACTCATCGCCTTCCGCCTTGATGGCTTCAACGGCTTTGATGCATTTCAGCGGCGTGACTCCGCCTCCGGGAACGATTCCCTCTTCCACTGCCGCGCGGGTGGCGGAAAGAGCATCCTCAATTCGATGCTTCTTCTCTTTGAGCTCCGTTTCAGTCGCGGCGCCAACCTGGATCACTGCGACTCCGCCGGCGAGCTTCGCCAATCGCTCCTGAAGCTTTTCGCGATCGTAGTCACTGTCGGTCTCTTCGATCTGCCGACGAATCATTGCAATGCGGCCCTGGATGGCGGAATTGGAACCCTTGCCCTCCACGATGGTGGTGTCGTCCTTGGTTACGGTCACGCGCTTGGCGGAACCCAACATGGCGATGTCCACGTTCTCCAATTTGATGCCGAGGTCTTCGGTGATGAACTGACCGCCTGTTAGAATGGCGATATCCTCCATCATCGCTTTTCTGCGATCGCCAAAGCCGGGGGCTTTCACCGCGACGCAGTTGATGATGCCACGCAGTTTGTTCACCACAAGGGTGGCGAGGGCTTCTCCGTCAACATCCTCGGAAAGGATGACGATCGGCTTGCTCATCCTTGCAACTTTTTCCAATACGGGAACCAAATCCGCCGCCGCGCTGATCTTCTTCTCGAAAAGCAGGATCATCGGCTCGTCGAGTACCGCCTCCATTCGCTCGGGATCGGTAACGAAGTAGGGAGAGATGTAACCTTTGTCAAACTGCATCCCTTCCACGAGTTCCAGTGCGGTCTGGGTGCCTTTGCTTTCCTCAACCGTGATGACGCCATCCTTGCCAACCTTGTCCATCGCTTCCGCGATCAGTTCGCCGATGGTGGTGTTTTTGGCGGAGTTGGTGGCGACGCGAAGGATGTCATCCTTGGTGTCCACCGGAGTGGCGATATTGCGAATCTCCTCCACAGCCGCTTCAACAGCTTTGTCGATTCCTTTTTTAACCGAAATCGGATTTGCCCCGGCGGCGACGGTTTTCAGACCTTCGCGAACAATGGATTGAGCGAGAACAGTTGCGGTTGTGGTGCCGTCTCCGGCCACATCGTTGGTCTTGGATGCGACTTCCCGCACCAACTGAGCTCCCATGTTCTCGAATGCGTCCTCGACCTCAATCTCCTTGGCGATCGTAACACCATCATCCACGAGCGAAGGAGAACCGTATTTTTTCTCTAAAACCACATATCTTCCGCGTGGTCCGAGGGTGACCTTCACAGCCTCGGCGAGCTTGTTTACCCCACGCTCAAGGGCGCGACGCGCCTCTTCATCAAACAATAGCTCTTTTGCAGCCATTCATTTCTCCTTTGGAGTCACAGATAGATTATCTGCCGATTGAATTGTTTAGAACTACTTCTCCACCCGGCTAGCACATCGTCCTGTCGAAGGATGATCAACTCCTCGCCTCCGACCTTTACTTCCGTGCCGCCGTATTTGGCGTAGTAGATGGTATCGCCGACTTTTACGTCCATGGGAACTATCTTGCCATTGTCCAGTTGCTTCCCAGGACCAATCGCGATAACCTCGCCGGCTTGAGGTTTGGTTTGAGCGCTGTCCGGAAGTACGATCCCCCCGGCAGTCTTTTCTTCCGCTTGAGTGGCCTTAACAATCAGCCGATCTCCTAGAGGTTTAAGCGACATGGTTGCGCC
>JAJZOL010000161.1 GCA_021811565.1 bacterium
CCTCCGGGAACCTGACCTCGCTGAACGGGGAGACGCTCTCCTGGGACGCGTGGGGCGAGCTGAGCGATGTGACGGGGAATCCCGGTCGGTGAGCTTGTCGAACCGCGACCTACGCCTACGACGCCTCGGGAAACCTGACCTCGCTGAACGGGGAGACGCTTTCATGGGACGCGTGGGGCGAGCTGAGCGGGGTGACGGGGAATCCCGGTCGGTGAGCTTGTCGAACCGCGAGCTACGCCTACGACGCCTCGGGGAACCTGACCTCGCTGAACGGGGAGACGCTCTCCTGGGACGCGTGGGGCGAGCTGAGCGATGTGACGGGGAATCCCGGTCGGTGAGCTTGTCGAACCGTGAGCTACGCCTTCGACGCCTCCGGCAACCTGACTTCGCTGAACGGCGAGACGCTCTCCTGGGATGCGTGGGGGGAGCTGAGCGGAGTGCAGGGGAATCCCGGTCGGTGAGCTTGTCGAACCGCGACCCGTGCCTACGACGCCTCGGGGAACCTGACCTCTCTGAACGGTGTGACGGGGTATCCCGGTCGGTGAGCTTGTCGAACCGCGAGCTATGCCTAAGACGCCCTCGGCAGGAGGATGTCCAAAACCGTCGGCTCGCAGACCACTTATTAACTTCACAACGGCGACGCCCTGATAGCGGAGGTGGACGCCACCACCGATCAGGTGATCAAGTCGTACACTTGGGGCGCGGACGGCTTGGTGAGCGACCATGCCGGGACGCCCATCGGGACCCCGCTTCCGTCCACCCCCTTCAGGGTTAACGATTGGCTTTCAAGTTATTTGGGACGTCCAACCTCGGGATTTATCCCGATGGGAATACGGAGCGGAACCATAATAAGCGCCATCATATGTCATGCCGCCGCTTACGCATCCATTCATTACCCACACGAAACAGCGAGGAACACTTTTTGATCGTCTGACATCGCGTAAAAAAGTATCTGGATATGGAATGGGGGGATACCTCTCTTGTTCAAAGAATGCGGCGGAATGGTTCAAGAGGACAAAATCGCATCCAGGCTGGAGATCAGCGCCTCCCCGTCCCTCCAAAAATAGACGCCCTCCTCCTCTCCTCCCCGTCCCACGCCTCGCAGAAATACATAGCAGACCCCGCCGAAATCCCTCTCGTAAGAGAAGCCGGGGAGAATGGATAGGAGCCAACGACGGATAGCGTGCGCGTAGATACGACCCTGCAGAAAATACCGATGCTCCCGCATGATCTCCCCAAGCGCATCTCGCGAATAGCCGTTATCGGAGTAATTGGATTTCCAGTCGAAGATATAGTACCTGCCGTCGATTTTCGCAAGCATATCAATGAACCCGGTAAGGAAGGATTCTCGTCCAACCACGCCGGGAATCCGCAATCTCCTCATCTCGGGGAAGGGGAGCCAGAACGGCGCCTCATGAACCCTTTCGTGGATGGCGCCGATCACGCCACCTCCAACCTCAATAGGTAGAGGGGATCCGATTATCTCCCACACCATTTGTCGCAGGAGAGGCGAAAACCGTGAATCCAGCCCCTCTCGCGCGGTCATTTCATTTATTATGAGGTTCGTCTCCTCGTCCATGTTTTCAGCATCGCCGCTTTCCAGCACATGTTGGAAGTTTACGTATTGGAGGATAGAGTGTAAAACGTTTCCGGTATGTTTGCCTCTCGGCAATTCCGTTTCCGGCAGTTGGGAATTATCTTCGGCTTCTCTTATATCCTCCGTGTCGAATTCGTCTCCGATGTCGCGTGGCAAGGGGAGGGAGGGGAATGGCTCCACGCTCAATTGAGATGAATCCGTTAGATTCTCGGAGACGGAATTGACGGGTGATACACCCATGACCGCCGCCAGATGGCTAAACGAGGAGACGCTTATCACTCTTTTTCTGGCATCCGGAATCTCAGGCTGAAAAATCGATTTCTCGCGAGTTTCTTCGATTGTTGCGTTTTCCAGTTTGGTTTCCGTGTTGGCATACCCGGAAACCTGAGGCATATTTTCCCGCTTTAATGAACAGGGAAGGGTTTGCCAACCAAGTTCGGTTATTCTTTTATCAATGAGTTCCGTGATGTAGTTTCGTTTGGGTGTGTCGCCTTCCTCACCCCGCCATGCCGGTAGATAAACCCTATGCTGGGCGCGTGTCAGCCCCACGTAGAAAAGACGCTCGGTTTCCGCATTCTCCTGCTGAGTCTGTTTTCTCTCACTCTCTTCACTCAGCGTGAAATCGAAAACGCGACGATCTTTTTCAATGTAACCAAAATATTCCGGTGTGCGATTGGACGCTCCTCCGATGGCTCCAGCAATAAAGACTATGGGGAATTGGAGTCCTTTGCTGCCGTGGAGCGTCAGGATATTGACCTTGCGCTGCTCTGTTTCCAGACGCTGAAGGTCCTTTGGATCGTCATCCGGGAAATCCCGATGACGATAATCATTCATTCTCCGTTCAAGCGCGTTCAAATCCAGGTTTTGGTGCATTGCATCCTCTGCGAGAATCTGTGCAATGTGCAGAAAATTGGTCACGCGACGTTCACCGTCATGTTCGCATAACTCCCTCGCCAAGAGATTGGTGTCCCTAAAAATGAATCGAAAGAAACTCCCCCAATCCCTTTTGTCCGCTATTGCCTTCCATTCCCTTATATGAACGGTGATGGGGTGATCTTCCGGAAGGCTGAGGTAATTCTGCAAATCTCCGATCGATATGTCGAAGAATCGGGTCAAGAGCATAGTTCGAAAAGCTCCGCGGTCATGCGGGTTCGCAAGAGTGCGCAGGAGAAGATGCATGTGGATCGCTTCATCAGATTGAAACAGCCCTGTCATCCTGCCAATGGTGTAAGGGATCGCATTTTTACGCAATGCGTGACGAACAGCATCCAGGTCGCCGGTTCGGTTGCGTATCAGAATCGCGATGTCCCCTGCGTCCATCGCTCTCAGCATTCCTTTGAAGGAGTATATTATGCCGCTTCGGAGTAACCGCCCGATCTCGTCCGCGATCCAAGAAGCCCAATGTCTCTTCGCTTTGGTCGCATTTTTGGCGCACACCTCCACTATTGTCAAAGGATCCCGATCCGATGGATCATGAACGACATGAAACGGCGAGGCGATTCCCTGGGATTCCGGTGTGAGCACCGGTTGATGTTGCATTTCTCCTGCGACAAACCAACCTTGAGAGAACAGAGTGTTGAAACGATCCAGGAGAGCAGGCACGGTGCGAAAATTGATGCATAGGTCCTCTCGCTCCGCCCCTCTTTGGAGGAGGAAGTCCTTTGCGAAAAGATAGGTTTGCACGTTGGAGCCACGAAAACTGTAGATGGACTGCTTCGGATCACCCACGAGAATCAACCCATGATCGTCATCCGTGAAAATGGTACGAATGATATCCCATTGAACGGGATCCGTATCCTGAAATTCGTCCACCAAAGCCACACGATATCTGGCTTTTAGGATTGAGTAGAGCATCGTCGATTCTCTCACTGCTCTCCGGACACTTGCAAGCATATCCGCGTAATCAATCGTCGCGCTCTTTCTTTTTTCCTTCTGGGTTGCGTAGAACAGATTCAAAATAGCGTGTCGAATGTATTCGCTGTGAGGACTGCCCTTTAACATTTTACGGAGTTCGGACCATGAACTCCATTGTTCCGTGGATATGTAATGATATTTGGGATCGACCAGGATGGATACCCAATTCGGTTTAGCGGCTATTTCGTCGAAGCATTGTTTCACGGCATAGGCATCCTGTAACTGGAGGGCATGGATTAGCGTTTCTAATCGCTGAAGGATCGCTTTGAGCGTGCCGCCATGGATCTTGCCCTCATTTTTTCGGATACGATTTAGCAAATCCTCATTTAGCCAAGCACCCATCTGTTCCATATGACGACAGAGGTCGGAGAGATTTCCCGAAATAACCTGATCCTCGCTTTGGAACTCCTTCGCCAGTAAGAGGATGATTTCCCGGGCGAAGTCTTTCTGGCGAAGGGAATCTTGGATAGGCAAGGGGGCTTCCGCAATGATCTTTTTCTCCCATTCGCCTCTTAGTTTTGTGGATAAGAGGGTTTGCATGATATCGTGATTATCCACCAACTCCAGGCGCAACGGCATTCCGGTTTCAAATGCGTAGTCGTTAAGCGTCTGGTTGCAGAAGCCGTGAATGGTCATGATCGAGGCGTAATCGAAATCGTCCAGCGCCTTTTGCAGTGCAGCAATATGCCCAGGGGACGCATCCTTTTGGCGGAGTGTATCCTCGATGCGACCTCGCACACGCTTGCGTAGTTCGCTCGTCGCCTGCTCGGTGAATGTCATGATCAGGATTTCCGGCAATGGGACTCCGTCGAGAATGAGTTGTATTGTTTTGTTTTCGATGGAGTAGGTTTTCCCCGTGCCCGCGGATGCCTCCATTACGAGGGATTTCACTGTTTCCCTCCCATCTGATAAAGATGGCGCAGGAGATCGAACCTGCGTCGAACCTTCTCGTATGCGTCCATAGGCGGAGCGGAGCGAATAATGTCTGTAATGGATGAGTTACGCGATGTGTCCGAACGGGACGAAAATCCATTGCCCGCGTTATCGAGTTGGTAGAGGTACTCCTCCATGAAATAACTCTCTTTTTCGCTCTCCTCCATCGCATCCGGGAATTTGATTTTGGAGTGGATATCAAATGGCAGATAGTCCTCTCGGGCGGGACCGCATGCATCCGCCGCCAACTTCTCCAAATGATTTCGGGCGATATCCGGGGAGCAATGGCATTGAATCTCGATATCGGATTTCGGAGTTAGGAACTTGATCGCAAATTTTCTACGTCTTATCCATGCGTTTTCCGTTTCCTCCAAGTATGTAAGAGCCAGAAAGCAGAGGAGTGGATGCAACGCCTCGCGCGGCAGGTTCGATTTTCCCATGCTGTTGACTGTGGGGATGAGAAGCGTTACGGATTCCGAATCCTGAAGGATGTTATTGATGAGACCATGGATGCGGATTGGAAGGGAATCCGGCAAGGCGAGGTCCAATGGCGGAAGGGATATCTCTTGTGTGGGCGTGACGCGGGTTTGATCCTTCTCGCCTAGCACGATATGAAAAAGACAGTTCGCATCGATTTTAACGAGCTTTTCCGTGAGTTGATCCAAGTCCGCATGCAACTGTTTCAATACGCCTCTCTCATCAATAGTTCGGAAGGCTTCAATGGGGGTCCTGCATCGCAGCCATCGGTCTTCGTAAAGTTGATGGAACCTCTGATCCATTTGGAACCCTTCCCCCTGATAAAACGCAATGTCCATCAGATCATACTGATACCTCCGCATTGCATCCGAATTGGACGCGAAAGGCTCCTCGCTCTCGTTCTCCCATTCGAATTTGTCATCCTCGTACAGTTCAATTCCGAAGACATAGCGGATCGTGGCTATAAGAGGGTTCCGAAGAAATTCCGCCAAGTGCCTTAAGGAAACGGTATTTATTACGGTCTCTTCGTCTTTCTTATTTACGGGTGTCTTGTGAAGCTCGCACCATCGTTCCTCCGCCGCCTGCGACATCCGACTCGCCTCCTCAGCTATCGAGGCGGGAAACCTTTGCCGATGCAGCAAGACATCCTGCGCAAGGAGGAGTAACTGATCCCTGTTCCTATTCGGTAACGGACTCAACGCCATCATCGGTTTATTGCGAAGATACTCCTGACTTCGGTACGTTAGAGGGATGGTTTGAATGCGAAACGGAGCAAGGATCACATGATCGTTTAGGATGTTTATGATTTGGTTTAGAAGGGAGCAGGGGTTCCATTCCTTCTTGTCCTCCGGACTGAGTCCCACATAGCTCAGATGCAGTCCGTCCTTCGCGGCAAGGATGACGTCCAAAAAGCATCCCTTATTAAACTCCGGGATGTCCAGATCGTATTCGGCATTTTCCTGCGTCCAATGGCGCATATCGATTGATGCGCGGTCCGGATCCCCCGGGAATTGCCCCTCGCCAAGCCCGAGGACGAAAATATGGCGAAAGGGCATCAGCCGTCCCCTGCGAAGAGAGGCTATCGTTACTCCTCCTGTAACCGCTCTGCCATAACGTGCGGGAAGGTCCGCCAAACTTTCCCGAAGAAGAGTTTGAGGGATAAAAAACGGAACCTTTTCGTTATGACAATCCGCAAAGACGGGACTCATACTCACCATTTTATCGATCGCTGCGTAAACCGCTTTTCTAACGATCTCTTCGACTGGATGATCGAATGGAACCTTCAGGAATGTATCACAAATGGAGCGTAACGTCTCCGCCCAATCCTTTAAGCCGCGCTTATTTCCCTCGCCGATCGTTGCATTCGAGAACACACTTTCATCCACCACCTCCTCTGACGACCCCTCCTCATTAATGCGGAAGGTGCGAAAGAGAGCGATGATTTTTGACAGCTTGGAAAGGGTATCCTGATCTTGGCTGGATATATCCGAGTAAGGAATTCGGTTTTGATAATGAGGTGAGACATCATCCGCAGGCGGTGTGTTGCAAGGAGCCATTATAGCGCCCAAACGTAAACGTTGCAAGGCGAATTCCCATGTCACTGGTTCGGGAAGAGCCGTTTCCTCATCGCTTCCCTTGCGTTCCGGAGTGACTAAATCGTGATAAATTCCAAGCGTGTTCGCCCATTCCAGCCACCGATCCACCGTTTCGTTGTCAATGCCGAATGCCGTCTGAAAGCACGGATTGCGAAACAGGCTGAACACTTTGTCCCTTGGGAAAGAGCTATGGAGCAGGTTTAACAACTCCTCCAGTCCTTGGGCGTAAAGGCTGCTTTGCGCCACGTTGGCGTCAATGATATTGTAGGGAATATCGTATGGATGCTGGCTGAAGACAATCCTCAATGGAGCTTGATATCGTTCCATGTCGGGGGTTAAAACCGCGATATCAGTCAGTTGGAGGCTTTCGTCCTGTGCAACCAAATCAATGATTCGCTCATAGACGCCTTCCACTTCGCGCATAATCCCAGGGCATGACCATATATCCAGTGAGGAATCTTGATTGATCCTGAGTTGGTTTGTAAGTATCCCTCTTTTGAGAAGCGATTGAAAGCGAGACAAGACGGTATACGGTTTCGCAAAGTGATCGGCGGTTTCCTCATTGAATTCCATGCGATCTCGGTAGAAGGTGAATGCGCGTCGTTGGGATTTTCCCCAGTCCAAGAGCAATCGCCGCAGGAGACTTGCCTCGCCATCCTCTGCAAGGCTTTTTGGAGCCACTAAATAGAGACGCACATCCCGTCGGCCCGAAATGGCCCGAATGGTGCGCATGTGCCATATGGACATGATCGGGGTGCAAAAAAAGTAAAGCGGCGGCCGGTCATGGGGAAGAGAATCGATCCACTCGTTCGCAAGTTCGGGTAGTGATCTATGGTTTGGCATGTAAGCGCGTAATTCAGAATCTTCCGCGAACACTCCCTTATAGAGTTCCCGTTCCGCATGCTGTATACGCTCCACGTTCTCCCCGAGCTTCGGAGATTGCCGCATGTCCTCATATTCCAAAGGAACGCACCTGTTCTCCTGCCATTCCCTTATCATGTTTGGCCGCTGATAAGGATACTCTAGAAAGAGATACGCCAGTCTGGAGGAGAGTTGCCAGGCTTTCAGAAATCTGTCCTCCTGATTATCGTCCCCGATATATTCCAGAAACGGCGATAGAGAATCGCTCTCCTTTGATTTGGGATTGATCAATCTTGCGAGTATGAACGGGGCGATGTCATATGGATGCAACATTCGGGGAGGTGCGCCAAAACGATCAGGGGTGAGCGCCTCGGAAAGCGCCTGATCGATATCCGGCATTCGGATGTTCGTCACCACGCCGCATTCCTGAGCCAACCGTAAATTTAGCCATGTGGCGAAATGGGTATGCGGTGTCACGATGGATCTCGGCCTGAAAAGGGTGTCTGGTTTCTCACGCCAGTCATGTGTGAGATCATTCGCCAAACGGGTAATTGCGTTCTCCACATTGTCGAAAACTTGAACGCTTAACGACATCTTAACCTCTTACCAAGCCATTTTTTGGTTTTGACAACATTGTCCTCTCAAATCCACTCCTTGAAATGATCCTTAGCGCACGCCGGTTAGAGAATCCAGTTTACGCAACCATTCTCTCTTTTCAATCTCTTTCGAAATGGAAACCTTTTCCGCCATAAGATGCAACCCCGCCAATAACAGAAGGACTGCCATCATCGAAAGCGTGGACGGATACGATGTGACAAAAGCGTACCCTAAAGCGGCTCCTAAGACATTCGATCCCGCATCCCCCATCATCACTTTCCCTCGGGAATCGTACCACTGCATCAGAAAAGCGGGTGGAATCAGAAAGATAATCGGAGCCATACCAAACGCCCAAAGCGAGGGAATCCAAAATGGAACGGATAGGAGGCAAAACACCGCCCCGGCGCGTCCCGGCCGTAGATCCAGCAAGTTGATGGCATTGGATGATAGAGCGATAATTAGTCCAATTAGAAGAATGGTCAACACGCCGCCGGAGTGCATCCGGTAGCCAAGTAAGAACGCCGTCACCACCCCCCCGATCGCTTTGATTAACCCCGTGGTCACTTTCCCGTGACGTAAGAACGCTGTAAAATGTCCCTTCAATCCACTGGAATCCCGGTTTCCGGCGATATCATCCAGAAAGCCAAGACCGCCGAAAGCTCCTAACAGAATAATCCAATTCGAGATCGTTTCATGCGGGAGTGCTAAGTTCCGCCCAAGGAGCGTGAACGCCGAGATGGACCATAGCACAACATAAATCCCAAAGCCGACCGGTATCTCATTCCCTTTGAAGTTAGCGGCGCGGATACCCCATCCGGGAAATAACCGGAACAAAGCGAACGGGATCGCGACCCATTCCACAATCTGCAGTGTGATTGACAGGATCATGCGTGCGCTCGAAGTCGCCATCTTCTTGAGAGTACCCGCGCGACGTCAAGAAATTGACGAAGCCGATGAAATACATCTCGCATGTTCCTTCCGGTAACACGATGCGTCATAGTCGTCGGAACTTCCATGATCCGGAACCCTTTGCGATAAGCGTCGATTGTTAGCCCCACCTCCACGCCGAACCCTCTTTCGATTCCGTCGATTTTATCTATCACGTTGCGTCTGATCGCTCTTTGACCGGAGATGGGGGAGTTCATCTCCAGTCCCGTGGTTTTCCGGATGCCCCATCGTGCGAGGCGCACTACAAAACCAAAGCCCCCTTTGCGGATATGGGTTACGGGGAAAGAGGCGATTGTCATGTCGGCCTTATTTTGGAGTATCGGTTCCAGCAGCTTTCGGGCTTGGCCAGCGCACTCGCCTAGGTCCGCATCAAGGAACATCAGGATATCCCCATGGGCATTTAATAAGCCGCGTTTGAGGGCGTCCCCCTTGCCGCTTCGCTTTTCCATTCGTATCGCTTGATCGGCTCCGGATCGCTTTGCGATCTCACCGGTTTCATCCTCGGAGCAATCGTCTACGACGATGATCTCCGAGTCAAGTTCCATCTGTTTTAGTCCCGAGAGCGTACGCCCGAGATATTTGGCTTCATTGTATGCTGGAATTACTATGGATATCATGATATATGGAAAATGGCGGCAGAATGCCGTTTTGCGCAGTCTTTTTGACGCCGTAGTTGCCCTTCGGGCTGTGCATGGCAAGAACCAGTGTCAGGCGTCCAATGTCGGAGTCCGCATCGTCCACAGAGGTAATGGCGGTATCGGACAGGTTGCCCACGTAGGAGAGATCGCAGTCGGAAGGCTCCGCGTATAACGTCGTTACACCGGATCGCTTAAGTTGCTTGATGAACGGAACGACGATGTTATCCGCTTCCTCACTGTTCATATCCGTGGATCCGCCAACAAGGATCACATAGCTGTTTTTCAGCGAGTACTCTCCATCCAAGTCTACAACATTATAACTGGAAAGAGTGTTCATGTCCCCTTGCTTCTCCCCTTTTGCAATGGCGAAGGCGATGGTGCGTAGGATGGATGCCGTGGAGCGAGTAAGTTTGGGGTGTGTTTTTTGAAGAGCGGTGATGATTTCGGTTAAGTTCATTTCCAGCCTTGCGGAGAAATCCTTATTGAAAGTCGTGACGCTCGTCACCACCGCGCCAGCTTGTTGGAGCGTGTCTCGAATCTTACTCACCGTGTCGGGATAATCCCCCACTTGCACCAAGGCGACATGAACCCCCTGCAATTGATTTCCAATCAAACGCGGAGTGAGCGCTGTGATGAAATCGGATGATTGCTGATTATCCTCGCGGAGAGCAACCACCTCGTTGTTGAATTGGGATTTCAATTCCTCCAAACGTTTCGTTTGTCGTTCGACGATGGCGCTCTTCACAAATGAACTGCCAATGATTATCCCTATTCCCAAAGCGAGAAATATGGCGGATATGGTGGCGATATGATAGCGAAATCCGGGAATCATAGGGAAGTATCCTGTTTCCAGCGTGTTAGATCACCTTGCATTATATCATCCTACGCTGCGTATGTCACCCTTTCACCAATGAATACGCATGGACCTTAGCGAAAGACGCAATGTATTGATGACAGTGCGGAACCAAGGCGAATACATAATAATAACCATAACGGGAAACAGAGCGGAGATGATTAAAAGTGTAATCTCCTTGGCGATGGAGCGGTTTCTCTCCGCCCATAGCCTTCCAATTCCTTTGGCGTCCACCAATTTGGATCCGGTCCGTAATCGCACGAGAAAAGTGCTCGCCATTCCCGCTCTGCCCTTATCCAGAAACTCAACCAACGAAAAATGCGTTCCAACCGCCACTATCAGGGAAGCCCCCTTTTCATCCGCGAGAATTACCGCCATGTCTTCGCTCGTGCCCGGTACGTGAAAAATCTTCGCAGACAACCCCAGTTGGTTGATTCTATCCATTCCCGGCGCATCCCTGTTATCCTTGCAATACCCGTGAACCACCAACTCAGCTCCGCACATAAGAGCCCGGTCACTCACGCTGTCCATGTCTCCGAGGATGATATCCGGACGCAGACCGAGTTCCAAAAGTGCATCCGCTCCGCCATCCACTCCGATCAGAACAGGGCGGACATCGCGCAGATAGGGAATAATCGCCATCAGGTCGGATTTATATCCTTCGCCGCGCACGACAAGCATCACGTGCCTGCCTTGAATGGGGGTTTTAATCTCCGGCACGTCCACGGGATCGAGCAGAAGCGATTTTTCCTCGACCAAATACTCCAATGTGTTTCGTGCGAACGCATCCAACTCGGCGCTGATATTGCGTTTCGCCAGTTCCATAAGCTCATCAAGCCGATCCTGAGTGATTCTCGTGACTTTGGCTTCAAATCCATCATCCGTACGGATCACATCATGGTCGATGGTGACACTCGGGTTTTTCAACTCAGTTACATATCTGAAAAACAGGTCTCCGGCGCCATCCAGCAACGGGATACCGGATTCCAGCAAAATTCCGGGACCCTGATTGGGGTATTTTCCGCTTACGCTGGAAACTGCGTTAATGACGGCGGCGACATGGCAATCAGCCAAGGATCGCGCTGCGGTTGCATCCAAATCAACATGATGGATCAACGCGATGTCGCCTGGCTTCAATCTTTTCACAAGGTTTTTCGTGCGAGTATCCGCTTTGATCGGTCCCTGTATGAGTAATCCGTTGTTTGTATTCATTAACCCGTCCTGACGGGGGGACATACTAATGTTGCGGTTGGGTGTATTCAATAGTCCACCGGACGAAGGTAATAATCGTTTATCGAGGTTACGGATAGCATGGCGGTCGTCGGCATGTGCCGCTTCCAGTGGGTCGTATCCACTTTGCGTTTCACGAGTTGAACATCGGATTCATTGAATCCCATACGGATAAGTCGATCCGGAGAATAACCGCGCAGAAGATAAAAAAGGATGCGATCCGCCTTCGGATAGGATATTCCGAAATCCCCCTCATCCGTTTGTCCGACGATGAGATCCGCAGAAGCGGGTTTGTTAACGATTACTTCAGGCACGCCTAAGTGACGTGAGAGTTGCCACACCTGCGTCTTGTATAGATCGCCCAATGGATTGACGGGAGGGGAGTCATCGGCGTGCCAAGTGAAGTATCCAAACAGCCTTTCCGTTTTATTTCCGGTTCCAATCGGCAATGCGGAGAGCCTTTCGGATTGATCGAAAAGTATGATCATCCTCTCCCGCGCCATCACGTTCCCGCGTCTTCTGCTATTGGCGTCAGGCTCGAACTTCAAATATCCTTCCACTGCGTCCGTGATTTCAATCGTCCTGCAGGATATGCCCAAAGTATCCGCCACAAGCTGGGCGTGCTCCAAACTTTCCGAACTGCTGGTGCGATAAGGCATTCGAATGCCGTATACGTTCTCTTTGCCTAGTGCCAAGGTGCAAAGAAATGCCGTAAGAGAGGAGTCCACCCCGCCGGAGAGTCCCACCACCGCCTTCTCGAATCCTCGTCTTCGGTATATTTCATCTTTTAAAAATGCAACGAGCCAATCGGCAACCAAAGGGGCGTTTATCTGTAAATTTCGCTCGCATTCCGGATCGAATGGCGGAGCGAATATAACCGGATATATGCTCATGTGATAATTCCCGATAATCGTGATTTCAAATTCTATGAGGACCTCTTGCGATGAAGTCCATCTCCATTGCGAGATCCCCGACATTCGCTTCCAAATCCGTTAGTAATGGGGAGCCCGCTCTCACAATGGCCACATCGTCCAAATCTATGTCCGCCACAACCAGGCATTCGTTCATTGCGGAACCGATTGCTACCGTTTTGCCCCATGGGTCTATGATACACGAGGATCCTGTGAATCCCTTTCCCCCTTCAAACCCCACTAGGCCGGAGTAGACCACAAACACGCTGTGCTCTTCGGCGATGGCGGGAAGGAGTGTCGCCCATTTCGAGATGTTGCCCACCTGCTCCCCGCTGAACTCTCTTCCCGGAGAGGCGCTAAGGATATAGATGATTTGAGCGCCTTTCAGTGCGGCGATGGATGATGTAATGGAGTGCCACACATCCTCGCATATCAGAACGGCGACGCGCCCGAACCTTGTATCGAATGTTCTAATTGTCCTTCCTCGCGCCACAAATCGTTTCTCGTCAAACACTCCATAGGTCGGAAGGAAAAACTTACGATGCACGTGGACTATTCCTGATTGGTCTTCGACAGGCTTGCCTTTGCTCAAGGATAAATACATGGCGGAATTGTAGTATTTGCCGTCGTCGAGTTCGTAAAAACCCGTAATCAGATCCAGTTTTCCGGTGTCGCTCTGTGTTCGCTCCAAATAGATGCGATGAATATCTTTGAATAGTTCCTCGCGGGTCTTCGCCACCTCTCTAACGCCGCCTTCCAGAAAGTATCCGGATAATACCGTTTCGGGAAATACGATGACGTTTGGAGGGCTGTCCATGGATTCCGCTTGGGAAATAACATCCCCAATTTTACATAGATTGTGCCGGTAATCTCCCTTTTTCGGTTTGATTTGCGCCGTTAAAATCCTAAAGGTCACTTGCAACTCCACGGTTATAGCGGTTGGAATCCCTCAGATGTGATATCAAAACTATACACAGTATATCTCAATGTGTCAATAAATACGCCTTAATATAACATACCTTAACCAAGCAAAAGATTTCAAAATCACCATGAGATGGTTGATTAAGCAGGGATTCAATAAATCCAGATGTTTATTGGCATAGGCAGACACGCGTTAATACGTTCCATCCACTCCGGTACCTCGGATGATAT
>JAJZOL010000028.1 GCA_021811565.1 bacterium
TTGCCAAGTTGCACCGGTTCGTCGAGGTGGAAGGCTTGAGGTTCTGCATGAAAACATCCATCGATTGGTGAGAATTAAAAAAGAGACGCATTCCAAGTTCCCGCTCATAGGGGTAAACTATGTGATGGTTAACGACAATGAAGGGGAGCTGGTGCCTTTCGTGGAGCAAGCTGCGGAATTTGGCGTGGATTTTATCAACTGCATCACCTGGGCGGCGTACGACTGGGGATTTCGCAACCGTAGGTCAAGGGAGTCGTACCTGAGGGAATTGGAAGCGGCGCAAAAACGTATTAATGAATTGGGAGTGCGGTGTAAATCATTCCCGGAGATCAGCGATAGATGGACTGATCCCCGCAAACCATTTAGTTGTAATTTCTATTGGGGAGAGGAATTTCGTGTTACTTTTAATGGAGACATTACTCTTGGCTGCTGCACTCCTTTTAAGGAGACGTTTAATTACGGAAACCTCCTTAGTCAGGATTTCAGTGAGATCTGGAACGGAGAGGCGTACCAGACCAATAGACGACTGGCGAAGGAACATATAGCTCCCAATTCAGTCTGCGCCTCGTGCGATCGCTTCTGCAAGTCGTTTTTCAGTGAGAAGGCTGAGGGCGTAAGCACATTTGTTCCCGTGGAGGCTCTTGCATCCAGTGCAAAGGTGACCAAGTGAATTTGCGAAAGGGGAGGAGATATCAAACATTCGCTCTGATGGCGATGGTTGCTTTCTCCTCCATTTCTATTTGTCTCTCCTTTTTTAAGGCAACTTTACTATACATTCACAGACCCCCGGTTGATGTCATATCCGCAATTGAATCCCGTTACATTCCTTTAAAGCAATATCTGCCTGCTTTACGAAATTCGCAATCATTATTCTCTTCATTTTGATCGGGGATTTCGCCGTTTATCTGATCACTCCAAAGGATCTGCCTTGGCAGTTAACCTCCTCGTTCGATCGTTTGCTGATTCAAATATGGCCATCCGTGGTTTTTATTTACTGTCTCACAACGAACTTTCTCGAAAAAGGTTCTCTTCAATTCGCTTCCGAAGGTTGACGATCTTCCTGAAATCGTCTATACTGTTACTCGGAGTGAGGGTTTTCGAAGCCCTTCTATAATTTTTAACGCCCGCTTGTTTGGTTCGATCTATCTTGCAGCGGAGGTGATTGAGTTGGGATGCATGACGATATGACCAAGGATCGAGAAATACTTAAGTTGCTTGAGCAGGATTCGCGCATGCCCGCCGAACGAATCGCCGCTATGGTCGGAGAGGATGTTGATAACATCCGAAACCGTATTCGCGAATGGGAGAATGCGGGAATTATCCGCCGCTACAAAACGGTGATAGATTGGGAGCGATATGGCGTGGAACGCGTCTTCGCCTTTATTGATGTCTCCGTGACCCCGGAAAGAGGGGCCGGCTTTGACGACATCGCTCGTAGGATTTATCGCTACCCGGAGGTTCATTCCGTCTATCTCGTCTCCGGCGGGCATGATTTAAGGGTCGTCGTCGAAGGCGACAGCATGAAACAGGTGGCGAATTTCGTCGCGGAAAAGCTCGCTACGATAGATCGTGTCAACTCCACTAACACCCATTTTTTATTAAAGAAATATAAGGATGACGGTGATCTGTTTGTAGAAACGGATGCGGATCATCGGTTGATGGTGACGCCTTGAAATCTTTGAACGAAACGGTGACCGCGACGCCTCCCTCCGGGATCCGACGTTTTTTTGACATCGCGGCTCAGATGGATGATGTCATATCGCTTAGCGTGGGCGAGCCGGATTTTGTCACCCCATGGCGCATTCGGGAAGCGGGAATCTACGCGATAGAGCACGGTTTCACCGCCTACACGTCAAATTCCGGACTTCCAAAGCTGATCCAAGCGATCTCCGAGTATCTTCACTCCCGCTATCAGGTTTATTATGAAAAGGATCAAATCCTGATCACCGTAGGTGTATCGGAGGGGTTGGATCTAGCGTTGAGAGCCATTTTAAACACTGGCGATGAAGTGATATACGCCGAACCCTGCTATGTATCATACGCCCCCGGCATTCGGTTCGCGGGGGGAGTCGCGGTTCCCGTGCATACGCACGGTGATGATGGTTTTCGAATTCATCCGAAGGATATCGAAGCCGCCGTCACCCCCAAAACCAAGGCTCTTCTCCTTTGTTATCCCAACAATCCCACGGGCGCCACGCAGAATCGCGAGGATCTTCAGCGCATCGTCGACATAGCCGTCAAGCACGATCTCTATATCATCTCAGATGAGATTTACGATCGGCTTACCTATATCGGAAAACACACATGCCTCTCATCCCTCAATGGCGCGGCGGACCGCACCATACTTTTGAATGGCTTCTCCAAGGCATACGCCATGACCGGATGGCGCGTCGCATATGCATGCGCACCGAAGCCAATCGCGGAGAATATGCTTAAGATTCATCAGTATACGATGCTTTGCGCTCCTCATATGGTTCAGCTTGCCGCATTGGAGGCTATTCTGAAGGCGGGAAACGATGTGGAGGAGATGGTGGCGGACTACGATCATCGCCGCAGACTTTTTGTGCGGGGATTAAACGAGATCGGCATGGGGTGCATTGAGCCCAAAGGTGCGTTTTACGCCTTTCCATCCATTCGTCACACCGGCTTGACATCGGAGCAATTCGCCTCCAAATTGCTACTGGAGGAGAGAGTGGCGGTCGTGCCGGGGAACGCATTTGGTGCGTCCGGAGAGGGGTATGTGAGGTGTTGTTACGCCACCGCTCTCTCTCAGCTTGAGGAGGCTTTGGAGCGGATGGAACGATTTATGCAAAAAATACAAATGGAGCGAAAATCAACGAATGTTAGCTCGGAGGCTCTGAAAATATGACTTCGTCCCGACATCTCCTCATCACGGGAACATCCTCTGGCGTTGTTATGTCTGTTTTAATAGGAACGTTACTCGTTTTTCTAATAATAATCGCTCCGAGATGTTCGGCGGAAAGAATTGTGTTGGCGCCGGGAGGCCTTACGATTTCGCCGGGCAAATCGCAAATTGAATTTTTGGCGGCGTCTCGAACATTATCGGAAAATTACGAATGGGTGACCGTCGGTTTGCCGGATAGCCTGATGGGTGTTGAAATGGAGTTGGAGCGTCAGGAGTTTCCTGGCGGCAAGCATCATACGATCAGCCTGCAGTATTCGCTGTTCGGAAACCTATTCAGCGACATGGCTCCCGCCATTTCTCTTGGTGTGAGAGACCTATTGGATGAGGGCAGCGAAGGGCGCGCTTTCTATATCGTTGGAACGAAGACATTCCGACCCCAGGGCTCTGTGGGGGATGTCATCTCGAAATGGCATTTGCACATTGGCTACGGCACTAGCCATATCGGAGGCGCTTACATTGGAGCGGACGCCTATCTGCCATACGGCTTGGTCGGCTCCACGGAATATGTGGCGCGCAGACTGAACACATCGCTCTCCTTACCGGTGTTTAAATACGTTAACGTGGAAGGGGCCATTCTGAACGGTGAGGTGTTTTACGGGGCTTCCATATCCATCCCGTGAGGGTGTCAATTGATGGAAATTGAGAGGAAGCGCGCAGTGTTAATGGTTTCCACATTAATTGCGTAAATATAATGTGAAGTGGAAAAAAAGACGAAATTCTGTTAAACATACTTGGTTCTAAGTTTGCAGGATATTCAAGGAAGGAATGTGGAAAAATATAGAGAATGGGCAATTGCAAAATTCACCATCAAAATGCTTTTTAATTGCGAAAGAACTGATGAAGCTCAACACTGATGATTTTTCCAATTGCCTTACACTCTATCTGCGTCATGTCCGATCAGGCGCTATCAAACATTCATTTCAAACTGGAGAAAGATAGGGAATAGTAGCATCATGGCAATGGCACTACATCAAGGCGCACAATCTCCTTTGGACAATCGCAAGGTTGTCTTATTGAAGAGTGAAAAGACCAACAATCGCTTTTACACTTTGGTTGAACCCGAAACCGGTATTAAAAACGCCGATGTGATTCATGAGATACCTGACACTCTCTTGCTGGGAATCGCCTATCCCTGCCTTGAGGACGGACTGAACGATTTCGCAGTGATCCGAACCACTTTCGAGACACTGGATTACTTCCCAGGCGACAAAGAGATGCGAGACGAATTGTTTGATATGATAAGCGATTCGCGAACTAAGCTCTCCCTTCGTCTCGCGGAGTTGAAGGAGCGTATCGCCGCCCGTAAAGCGCATTTCCTGGGTACTGATCTTGAAGAGTTCAAGTCATACGCGCTTGACATGGTTCATCGAGGATATCCTCGTAGAAATCTCGACAGTATGATGAAATTGGATGTCTTCAGTTCCGTGGCCGAGGCCGAAGGTCATTCCAGCAGCAGCGAACCTCTGTATCACTTTGAGTTTCGCGATGAGTTTGATCTTCCGACCATCAGCATGCTTCCCCCGAGGGATTTCCTTGCAACTCTGTTCGAGGATGTATTGAAAAGCGTACAGGATGATGCGAATTATGTGGACAAATACGTTTTCGACAAGAATGTCTTCCAAAAGTTCATCGCTTTGATGTTTGTGAATTACGCCACAACGGACCCGATTTTTTACGGCACCAACAAAGCGGATTACGGTGTTTCGACAGATAAGGAGATGGAGCAAACTCCTCTTTATATGGCGATTGCGCGTGAACTGCGTGAGATAGAGCATAAGTTCCGTCGGGAGGAGATTGGATTAAACGGGGAGGCGATGGAGGAGGCTGTTCTGGAATCCTCAATTGAAAGGGCGCGGGATCTTGAGCTTCCGGCTACGCTCATTAATGAAGACGTTTTACTTGGCCCAATTGCCGCCATATGCACCGCAGCGCGACACATCTCCAAAATCGCCGATCAGGACGCCGATGAGTTGTCGAGGATTATCCTAGCCAATGCATCCCAGTTAGTGCAGGAATTAAAGAGGTTGAACATTATATCCCCTTTTGCGCGAGATCCGGGGGCGGAGGAACTTCATGATTGATCGGCAAAACGCTGCTTCAACTGAGTAAAATATCGGTTCCGTTCGAGAGTATTCCCATCCGGTTTTTGGACTTGTCACTCTCAACTCTTGATATGAGCAAGTAATTTTGATATAATGATTCATCACAAGAGATCTTTAGAAACTAACGAAAGTGAATTCAAACTCCATCGAGAATACCCTATCATCCTCCGAATACGCCGTTACACGCGATCTGTCATCTGAAATCGATGACGGATTAATTCAAGCTATTAACAAATCCAAGTCTCTCGCAATCGAATGGTTACTCTCCAAACAGGAGCCTGAAGGCTACTGGTCGACGGAACTGGAAGGCGATACCATTCTGGAATCGGAATACATCCTTCTGATGTGGTTCCTAGGCAATCCGGATAAGATCAAGACCGGAAAGCTATGCAATTATATGATGCACCATTGGTTGAATGAGGATGGCGGTTTTCCCATGTATCCAGGCGGCCCATCCGAAGTCAGCGCCTCGGTTAAAGCCTATTTTGCTTTTAAGTTGCAGGGGTACAAGTCGGAGGAACCCTTCATGATCCGATTGAAGGAGTGCATCCTCTCACATGGCGGCGTGACCAATTGCAACACGTTCTGCAAGCTCTATCTCTCCATATTCGGGCAGTATGACTGGGATGGCGTTCCCACAATCCCTCCTGAAATCGCCCTTGCCACGAATAAACTCTATATTAATCTGTATGAAATGTCCTCATGGTCGAGGGCGATATTGGTTCCTCTTGCCATCATCAATGCATTTCGTCCTCATCGGTCCGTTCCGCCGGAGTGCAATATTGATGAGCTTTTCGTTGGTCCGCGCCACGGCAAGAATCTCAAGCTCAAGCAAGACTCTCGGTTATTCTCATGGAGAAACTTCTTCCTGATGGCGGATGCATTGCTAAAGTTGCATGATCGTTCCCCGTGGAAACCCCTGCGTAAAAACGCCCTCAAGGTGTCGGAGAAATGGCTTTTGGAACGTCAGAGGGCTAGCGGGGGATTAGGGGCGATATTCCCGGCGATGACTCACGCTGTGATGGCTTACAAATGTTTGGGATATCCCGATGATCATCCCGCCGTGCAGCATGAACTAAGAGAGCTAGCGAAGTTCGAAATCGAGGAGGGCGATGAGATTCGTGTTCAACCATGCGTCTCTCCCGTATGGGATACGGCAATCTCCTTAAATGCGCTATTGGATTGTGGTGTTCCCAAGTCACATCCAGCCATTGTAAAAATAGTTGATTGGTTGTTATCCAAGCAAACGACCACGAAAGGCGATTGGTCGGTGCAGGTCCCGGATGTGGAACCGGGTGGATGGTATTTCGAGATGGAAAATGAGTTCTATCCTGATGTGGATGACACGATAATGGTGCTGATGGGTTTGTATAAGGCGTGTTGCGAACCCGGGGAGAGTTGGCGCAAGGCTCCTGAAAGAGTTCGCAATGCAATGGAAAAGGGTTTGAACTGGGTATTCGCCATGCAAAACAAGGATGGAGGATGGGCGTCCTTCGACAAGGATAATAATAAGATGGTGTTACAGTACATCCCCTTTGCGGACCACAACGCCATGCTTGATCCATCCACATCGGATATTACTGCGCGAACTTTGGAGATGATGAGTTTTTATGGCGTGCCCAAAACCGACCCGCGCTTGCAAAGAGCTTTGGCGTTTATTTACAGGGAGCAGGAACCGGACGGAGCTTGGTTTGGACGCTGGGGCGTGAATTACTTGTACGGCACATGGCAGGTTTTAAGAGGGCTTGCGCGTATCGGCGAGGATATGGGCAGCCAACCGGTTCGCAAGGCTGTGGAATGGTTGAAATCCGTTCAAAACGAGGATGGTGGCTGGGGTGAATCCTGCCTATCCTATGAGGATCCGGTGAATTACAAGGCGAAGGGCCCGAGCACCGCATCCCAAACATCATGGGCGCTGATGGGCATGATTAATGCGGGCGATCTCAGCTCCCCCGCTGTAAAAAAAGGAATGAAATTCCTGATTGATACGCAGAGAGAAAACGGCACCTGGGATGAGAAATGGTTCACAGGCACCGGCTTCCCAAAGGTGTTTTATCTTCGCTACCATCTCTATTGCCATTACTTTCCGTTATGGGCGATGGCTCAATACAGCCGAGCTTTGTCTGAAAAGAATGGTTAGTCGGGGAACCTGTCATCCTTCCTATTCGTATCGGATAAATGGTTTTTAAGACCTGAATCGTTGTTCCGCGCGTTAATGCCGCGTCGGGGGAATCTATCATTCCCATTTCTGAAAAGATACTCATTCAATGTTTGGAGGTTTTTATGCGATATCCCCTTGGCTTTATGAACGCTCAGATGAAGCACCGCACGAAAATGCAGAAGTTGGGGCAGAAGAGATACCCAACGGTGTTAATGCTTGAGCCTTTATATACATGCAATCTCGCATGCATTGGTTGCTCCGTCGAGCGTCACACTGGCAAGTTGGCGGATCGAATGTCAGTAGAGACCTGTTTCAAAGCGGTGGATGATTGCGGTGCGCCTATCATCAATCTTTGCGGCGGAGAGCCGACATTGTACCCCGAGTTACCCCAGCTCATTCAAGGACTGATTGATCGTGGTAAATACGTTTTGTGCTGCACGAACGCTTTGAAGCTAGACACAAAGGTGTTTGATGTCATCCCTCCCAGCCCTCAACTCTTCCTTATGATTCATCTCGATGGTATGAAGCAGACCCACGATTTCGTATGCAATCGTCAAGGTGTATTTGAAAAGGCTGTGGAAGGGATACGCGAGGCGAAAAAGCGCGGATATGTGGTTATGATTAACACCACGGTTTACAAGGAGACGAAAGTTGAAGAGGTGGAGGCGTTGTGCAAGCTTGGAATGGAACTCAAAACCGACGGAGTGTTGATATCCCCGGGCTACGAATATGAAAGCGTCGAGAAGAATGTCTTCCTCACGCGCGATCAAATCCATGAGAAATTCAAGGCGATCAGGGAATTCGCGCCGAAATACAAGATCAACGCCACACCCACTTTCCTTCAATTCGCCGCAGGCATGCTGGATCTTCCATGCGCACCATGGTCCACGGTCAACTACACCCCACATGGCTGGAAATCTCCGTGCTACCTTATTGACGGTGTGTTTTACGATACGTGGGAGGAGTTCTGGAATAATACCAACTGGGAGTATTGGGAGAGCCGCTTGGATTCCAAGTGTCGCAACTGCAAAATGCATAGCGGATTCGAGCATAGCGCCGTGGAGAAAGCCATGCAGAGCCTTAAGGGCAAGCTAGAACTTGCAGCTTGGTCCATCAGCAAGTAAGTTTTTCTTACGTAGATTACCGGATGGATGTGAGAGCGTCCATCCGTTTTATTCCCCCTCGCTGGTCGTTGATATTGAGTGGGAGCTAATCACCTCTTCCGTAATTTATCCTAATCCATGGGTTGCCACGTTCAGGTTGTATCCTTTTCAATATACGATGTGTCCAAGCTTCCGGCCTAAGATAAGGGAGTGGTATAAGAATCCCCATTTATGAGTGTGGAACCACCTCACAGGTCAATACACTTCATACGCCCTTCGTTTCGCACTCAGTCCCTCCTTTTTCCCTCGATATCAGGCGCCCGCAATGGGGATATGATAATGTATAATGTTTGGATATGAATTTACTCCATTGTTATGATTTCCATCAGATTGCACATATCTTATTACGATGTGTTTGAGGGTAAAATTGGAATGATGTAACGATAAAGCATTGCGAGTTTCCCATACCCTTAGGCTGGATGGGAAGTTAAAGCGTCACCTCTGTTTTGCCTTTCTGCTGTTATGTAAATTGCGCGTCCAATTCGATCACATGAGGGCTTGCGATGGTCATGAAAAACGCGGTGGATTCGGATGATACCTCCTTGGCGCAAAAGAGCGGACCAAAGATCCTCACTTTACGCTCTCTCCTATTGGGACTGATACTCACAGCCGTGACGGATTTTTGGATTCATTGGGCGGAATTGGTGCTCGGTCAAAAAGGGCATACCGCCTTGGCGAACACCAGCATCCCCGTAGGGGCGTTCAACGTACTGTTTTTATTGGTTATCATTAATATCCTTCTGACCAAATTTCTTAAGCCATACGCCTTTTCGCAAGGGGAGTTGCTGGTCATTTATGTCATGATGACCGTCTCAACGGTTATCTCCTCTTCAGGCGGCATCCATTTTATCGTCCCCACCATCACTGCCGCCTTCTTCTATGGCAGGCAAGGGAATGGATGGGACACTCAGTTCTTCAAGTACATCCCGAATTGGATAGCGGTAAGAAGCCGTAGCGCATTGGATGGTTTTTACGAGGGCAACTCTCATGTTCCATGGCATATTTGGGCGAAGCCTATGATTGCGTGGGTGGGGTTCCTCGTTATTTTTTCCCTGGCTACGCTTTGCATCGTGATAATCCTGCGCAGACAGTGGTCGGATAGAGAGCGTTTGGCGTTTCCCACTGTCATCGTTCCCACGGAGATGATCCGAGATGGAGAGGGGTTTTTAACAAACAGGTTGCTTTGGATCGGGTTCGCGATTCCTTTTTGCATTGATGTCATCAACACCATTCACATGAATATTCCTGCCGTTCCCTATTTCCCCACCCGAACCACGGATCAGCCGGACCTGCTAAACCTGTTCACTTCGCCTCCTTACAACGCCATTGGCAGCACGCCCATCTCCTTTTATCCTTTCGTGCTAGGAATAGCCTATCTGCTTTCCGTCGAGATGACCTTTAGCTGTTGGTTTTTTTGGCTTGTTACAAAGATCGAGTTTGTTGTCGGCGCGGCAACGGGAATCAATTCTGGCGGGACCGCAGGCGGCATGAGCGCTTTTCCGTATATCGGTCACCAAGGAGCGGGTGCGTTTATCGCCCTTACATTTGTGGGACTATGGATTTCAAGGGGATATTTACGGGAGGTGTGGATGATCGCCTTTTCCAGGAGAAGAGCGAACCTGCAAGGGCTATCGGATAAGGAGGAACCTGCGCCCTACCGTATGGCGTTTATTGGATTGGCGGTATGCATGGTATTGCTTGTCGGATGGTGCGCATACGCCGGAATGAGAAGCGGAGTGGCAATTATACTCATTCTTTTGTCGCTCACATACATGATTGCGGCTACGCGAATACGTGCGGAGACCGGAAACGCCTGGCTATGGGGGCCGAATGTAGACGCCTACAAAGTGATGACAACCACATTCGGCTCCAATGCGTTCACCCCTACGGATCTCACAATCCTTGCCTATGTGCGCAACGCCATCGCCAATTTCGATCTGCGCTGCATCACAATGCCGAATCAGTTCGATGCGTACAAGATGGCGGACACGTTAAAAGTCAACAAGCGTCAGTTAACCATCGCCATGGTGCTCGCTTTGGCATTCGGGATCGCGGTCTCTTTCGCGATCGCCTTGATGATTTGGTATGCGTTCGGTGCGGGCGCGAAATGCGAGCCGTGGCGCACCTACATGGGCAGGGTGCCATTTGATCAATTAAGCGATGCCTTGAAGACTCCCGTGAAAACCGATCTTCCCGGAACAATGGCGATGGGCGTGGGATTTCTGATCACGACCGTGCTGATGTTCATGCGCTCCCAATTCATCTGGTGGCCCTTTCATCCCGTGGGGTATGCGATGGCGAACACCAATACGATGAATGCGGTTTGGCTGCCATTTTTCCTTGCATGGCTTACAAAAACGCTTATTCTTCATTACGGAGGAATGAGGCTGTATCGAAAATCGCTTCCATTTTTCTATGGTATGATTATAGGAGACTTTCTTGCGGGAGGGTTGACCACGCTCACAGGCTGTCTGACGGGCATTAATGTCTATCCCATTAACTGGTGAGGCGATGCCGTACTTCGGTAGATGCCCCCCCCTTTTTTGAAGATTTATGAGATCGATGATACGAGAATATTGCAGGCTTGCGTGGTAATGGAATTATGAAATACGTAAAGACTTGTCCGATTCAATGCGTTTCTATATTTTGCATTGTTTTGATGTTTGTGTCATCCTCGGGATTCTGTCAAAATCAACCGCCCGCATTGCATGCCGTGGGCGATCTTTTGAAAACGAACGAAGGTAAAACCGTGCGTTTGCAGGGCGTTAATATTCCTAGTCTGGAGTGGTCCAATACGGGTGAGCAGGTGCTGAAATCCGTTGGAGTCGCCATGGGGGATTGGAAGGCGAACGTCATAAGGCTCCCGTTGGCGCAGGATAGATGGTTTGGGAAGGCTCCGGGACAAAATGATGGCGGCAAGGCGTATCGAGCGATAGTGCAGCAAGTGGTGTCGGCAATATCATCTCGCCAAGGGTATGTGATTTTGGATCTTCACTGGTCCGACATGGGGAGATGGGGTGAGAATATCGGACAGCACAAGATGCCTGACGATAACAGCGCTCTGTTCTGGAAATCCATTGCGAAGGAGTATGCCAATAATCCGGCGGTTCTCTTTGATCTGTACAATGAACCGCATGATGTAACCTGGGATGTATGGAAAAACGGTGGGGAGATCACCGAAGATGTGAAAGGAACAGATATCACGTATCACTCTCCTGGCATGCAGTCGCTTTTGGATAAGGTGAGAGCCGCCGGCGCGAAAAACTTGGTTGTGGTGGGAGGGTTGGATTGGGCTTATGATCTGACGGGAGTGATGAACGGCTACGCACTTTCGGATTCTGACGGCGCGGGTATCATCTATTCCAGCCATATCTATCCATGGAAGAGAGATTGGGATGGCAAGGTGGCAATCGCTGCGAAGAGATATCCGGTGATCCTCGGGGAGGTGGGATGTCAACCCGATCCGAAGCAGGAGGATCCGTCAATCTGGGCTCCCAAGGTTTTCGCATTCATAGAAAAGTATCAGCTTAACTGGACGGCATGGTCGTTTCACCCTGGGGCGTCCCCATGCCTGATAACGGATTTCAAAACCTACGATCCCACGCCTTATTGGGGGGTGTATGTTAAGAAGGCGCTCTCCGGAAGCTAAGCCATTACTGGTAGTCTGGCCGCGTGAGGTATGGTATGGGATCCTCCATTCCGGCTTTTTGAAATCCACGCAGGCGAAGTGCGCAGGAGTCGCAAACACCGCATGCCATATCCTCGTTTTGGTAACAAGACCAGGTCAGGTGAAGAGGCGCGCCTAATTCAGCGCCCTTGAGGATGATTGCCTCCTTGGACATATGAATGATTGGAGTCTCAATGCGAATCTCCCCCCGCGCCGTTCCGAGCCTTATCACCTCATTGAACGCCTCGTAATACTCCGGCCTGCAGTCGGGATACCCGCTAGAATCCTCGTATACGGCTCCAATGAAGATGCGCTCCGCCCCTACCGTCTCCGCCCAACTGACAGCGATGGAGAGAATGTGCGCGTTGCGAAAAGGGACGTATGAGGTTGGGATAGCCGTGTTTTCCAGATTGGCTTTGGTCACCGGTATCCGATCATCCGTCAGGGATGATCCGCCAATTTTGGCGAGATGCTCGATGGAGACCACCAATTGATTCCCTTCCACCACATCGTAGTATTCCGCCAAGTCTCGAAACGCCTTAAGCTCGCGCTTTTCCGTGCGCTGCCCGTAGTTCAGATGAAGAAAAAGGAGTTGATAGCCATATGACCGGGCTATGGCGGCTGTCACGCAACTGTCCATGCCTCCTGAAACGAGGATAACTGCTTGGTTCATATTATATGTTTTTCCGTTCTGTACAACTCATTTGAAATGTAGTCATTGTTTTGTATTCCTGACTTAAGTAGATACATGATACGTCAAGGCTGTGTCGCTGTCAACCTTTTCAAGCGCAAATCATCTGAGCTAATGATGTCGATAATCAAAAAAATGTAAACAATACAGGTAATTGCAAAATTCGATTTCCAAGTACATTGCCGAACGTGAAATGAGCGATAATAGCCACATTTCCTGAATTATGCAATTGCCTCAATAAAACAATGGATATAGTCAATGAGAGGCGTGAACCTATTGCCTCAAATAGAAATCCGCATGAAATCAAATCGTTGCATCAAATTATAATCCACATTTTCCTCTCTTTGTCCAAACGGAGTTGATGCGATCAGGAGGTGGTCTTTTTATAGGCTCCTCGCTATATCGCGTGGATAATATTATTTGCTATTCCTCGCTCTATTACACGGATAACCCAAAATCGAGTTTTCCCGCGATCGGGTAAATGATCGTTTTAAGATATCGGGGATTGCGATAACCTCTGGTCTTCGCCTTGGCAGGTTGGATAAGAGAGTCAATCCCCCTCCATCAATCCTTTTTCAAGATGATTCTGGAGGTAATTAAGTATCCGCACGGCATGAGTTTTTAACGTTCTCGCCAGACTCTTCGTGCTCGGTCCGATATCGCCACTCGAAACCCATTGAAAAAAGGAAACTCTCTTTTTTTACCAAACGAACCCAAGGATTCTTCTGAGATAAAAAAACCATCCCGCCTTGGATGAAAAGCCGATCTTATCCGATTCGTTTTCCATGTACAAGTATCCGCGCGACATGAGCTTTAAACGTATTCGCCACTCTTTTCATGCTCGGTCCTATATCGCTGCTCGAAACCCATTGAAAAAAGGAAACTCTCTTTTTTTACCAAACGAACCCAAGGATTCTTCTGAGATAAAAAAACCATCCCGCCTTGGATGAAAAGCCGATCTTATCCGATTCGTTTT
>JAJZOL010000024.1 GCA_021811565.1 bacterium
ATGACTACATTCGCATGAACAACGAAAACCCGAAACCATTCGTATGGACTAAGAGTGTACAAACTATTCTCGAAAAGGTTAATGATTGTAAAGCTATAACTGAAACACTACACTAGCCTGTGCGAAAACAGGGAACAGAATCGCGGCGAGTATCGCGATAATAGCTATGACCACAAGCAGTTCAATTAGCGTAAACGCCTTTTGAGCGTATGTTCTGCGATCCATCATTCGTTCCTTTCTCTCATTAAAAAATAGAAAATCCAATAAATATTACGAACTGACGGGAAAACACTTCAAAATGCCTTTCTCACCTCCTTGCCTTATTGCAGATAATTGCGAGATTCGATTTTGCCGAATTCTCTTCGAAGGCAAACGAGCGATACCAACCTCCTTTTTTGTTTTTTGCAATTACCGCTCATCAAATATTAGCTGAGTAAACAATTCAAACAAGTGTTAACATTGCACTCTTTTAGAGTGAGTGAGTCTCCTTTATCTCTTTAGTGGGAATTGTAATAACCTTCATCAAAAGATAAATTGACTCGTCTGATATATGATTGTATGACAAAAACATTAAAATGTCAAGGTAATAGTGTCACATTACACTAACAGAAGCTTTAGTATCATTCTCGGAATTGAACGGGAAGAGTGGCGGATTTGACTGAAACCATTTCGCTTCAACAAAGCGATCATTTTTCCGCTCACCCGATGAGGAAGAGACACCCATCCCCAGCCTCTATTCGCAATTGCATCCCTCCATGATTTGGCACAATGACTTCATCCCCCGTTTTGTGGTCTATCTCGACGATTTTCTTGCGTCCATCCTTAAACCGCACGGTTGGATTTGCCGCGTCGGAATCGCTGTAATTGTTTATTAGCACTGCGGTTCTCCCATCAGCGTGATTGAAAACGCCAATTAAGAAATCCCCGGATGATATTTGGAAGGGTAGGTCTGCAGGTAATTCCGCTGAGTTTGAATGGCTCGACACCCTGTGAACCGCTTGACTTCTTAAACGCATCAAGACCGGTCCCCACTTGATCAACTTCGCGTTAATGCGTTTCGCTTGGTCGTAATGCCGGGTGGGCTGCCCCTTGGGATCGATAATGGCGCCCCCGGCATTGTTCCAATAGCAGAAATAGAGCACCCCTTTCGCACCGTACGCAAGGGAAGTTTGAACCTGCCACCGCACTTGAGCCTCAGTGGGATCCGCATGGCTATCGAAAGGCATGGTGTTGAAAAAATTCCAGAACGGAATATCCTGAGCCAGCGCGTATTTTCGTAAAACGGACAAGTTATTGCAATAGTCATCCCGTGTATCGTGACTTGGCTGCATAAAAGGATAGTTGTCCATGCAAAGCACGTCGGGATTGACTTCGTTAATATAACTCCTTACGTATTCTTCGTAGGTTTGCACTCCTAATTGGGTGGTCGATGCGTAGGTTGGAAAGAGGTTGATGAATCCAAGCTTACCCGGTCTTACGGAGCGCAGATGATCCACCATAAATCGCAAGGCGGGGAAGAGGGATGCGTCGGGTTCATCATGAAGCATATATCCCCAGCATGCGGGATGGTCGGGAAATTGATCCGCTTGCGTGATTTCAGCCATTTGCGAGGCGCCTTGAACCGCTCCGTCTTCATACCCTTTGAGGTAAACCAGAGCTTTTATGCCGTACTTTTGGCAAAGGTCAAGCTGTCGTTTATCGGTTTCAGGAGTGTTCGCGCCAAATCCTCCCATCACCACCGTGAAATTAGCGTTTGCAATCTGAGCGTAATGGGCGTCCATTTCCGTATCCGCAGGAGGATCCACCCAGAAGCTAATGCAGAAACGATCCTGCTTAAAACGCAACGGTTTTCTCGATGAGGATGCGTTCATTGATTCTTGGGAACCTCTTTCCGTCATTGCCGAAATGACTCCCATCAATGTTGAGATGATAAATGTACGACGGCAAATGGTGTTAGGTTGTTCCATTCATCTTTTCCTTTTGCTTGATTTGTGTTAATGGCCGTATGGATATCATTTTCGATGCGTTTCAACGTGTATCATCTGATTCGATCCGGGTCGGTGTGAGGCAATCGGAATAGATTCTCACATCGGATAATAGTCCAATGAAATGTGCGGGATGTCCCACGGCGTAATTGCCCAGGCAAAGCGATTGATTGGTGAGCCCTATTCTTCCGCCCCGATAGAGTTGCGCGCACAACTGTCCGTTCTCGTATAGCCGAATGGTTGTTCCGTCGTAGGTACCAGCGACGAATACCCATTTTTTGAGCGGCAACGGTGTTGGAGAGATAACACTATGGCTCCAAGCGGTCTTCGGGATTTCGAAGCAAAGTCTCCCTCCGGAAACACCCATTCGATATCCGTTTTCACCGTTTCCGCCTACGCAATTGAGAAACCATCGGTCTTGTTGATTGGGCGTCTCCACCTTTATCCACGCCTCCACAGTGATTGCCGTGACGGGGCAAAGGTTGGGATTGGCGGGAACGGATACGCATCCCCCGTGACATACGAGTGCGTTTCCATGTTCGCCTTTCACGATGTTCGCGTTGATGATTTGCCCTCCATGACCGTGTCCGCTATAATCGTAAGAAATGGGAAAGTTTCTCGCCTTTTCAAAGGTCCACCAGCCTATTAGTCCGTGCGCGGTTCCTCCAGGCGCAGTAACGCGTTTGGCGCAGAGGGCTTGCATTTGCAGATACTTCTTGTAAAGGTGGTTATAGGGACCCAGACCCACATCCTGTGGAATGATATCGTCCGGTGCGCCTTTGGCATGCGTGAATACGCTTCGAATGGCGTCCAAATATCCAAATCCGTATTGACGTGTCGGCTCAATGTAATGACCTTCACCGAACTCATTCCAATTGTCAATGAGCACCATACGATTTTGCAAACCGGGTGACTTGGAATTTGCGATGAATTGCTTGGCGTCTTCACAGAGGGTTTTGAAATAGGAAGGGGGGAGGCGCCAACGGTTTCGTGTGGGATACCATGGGCTTGGGTTCCATCCCATCGACACGGTGACAAGCGAGGGAAGGTTATTCATATCTCGGCGATTCTTCCAAATCCGAACCTGCTCCTCAACCGCTTTGGCGGGAGCGGGCTCCCCGGATATGGGCCAACAATAGGCGAAGGTGTAGTCCATGCCCATATCCTTAATTTGACGAAAGGCGGTCTTGTCCGTGCCGCGATACTCTCCGAGAACGGTCAAACCTGCGAAACCTGCGTCGCGGCACGCCCTCCGCATATCCTCAATCGCCTGACGAGCCTGCAGCGGTCCGCCCAAGTCGTGCATCAGCTTTAGTGGATCGTAAATGAACAATAGGGGTTTCCCGTCCACCTTGAGATAGTTCGAACGGTTAAAATAGTTCTTAATCCAGAATGGTAAGAGGTTGTCCATCAAATCTTGCCGCGAGGAAACATCCGCTCCATTGGCGTTTTCCCACATGATGGCGAACTTGAACATGGAGCCATAACGGCTTTTAAAAAGACCCTGATGAAGCGCCTCTCCAAGCATCTGCCTGACCGGACCGTTCACTCCGACGCGATACCAGCAATAAACAAAATAGGAGATGCCGTGCTCCAGGCACCATTTAATCTGCCAATCCGTAGCCTCCGGGCTGTTTTCGTCGTACCATCCAAGCAACGGTTCGCGATTGGGGTATGGCTGAATCTCCTGCCATCCCCCCTGTCGGGTTCCCTGAGTCCAAAGCGGACACATCATGGCTCCCACCATCAAGTCACTTTTTACCACCTTAGGAGGAGGCACGTACTTGGCTTTATATTGGCGAAATGGCGATGCGAAGGAAACCGGGATGAGCGTGTTTAGAAGAGTGCGAGATCGATCCATGACGATCAAGCGTAAATGGGTCCGCATTGCTTTGACGGCTTTCACATTCCAAATGAGTGTGACGCTCTTTTTAAACGGCAGTGGAGGGATCGATATCCTTTGAGGCGGGGCGGATAAAGCAATCTCGATCGGAAGCTTGAGCGTCGCCTTGGCATTTTCGCAGATTTCGCCTCGGTTTCCCAGTTTGATCAACACGGGGCAATTACGTCCCGCTCGCGACAAAGGATGTTGCAAATAGGCTTCCTTCACGAATAGATCTGCTGGTGCATCCGGAGAATGGGAGAAACGGATAAACGCCAACCGAACATTCGAAAGCGCATCACTCGGCTGCAGAGCTGCCGCGAGCAATTTCCCGCCCCATCGAATATGATCCGCAAGATCAAGAATATAGGAATGCATCAATCCGTCCGACTGAATATGAAATGGAATGGAAAAAGCCCCTTGGGTGGTGACGCAAAGAAGCCGAGCTGTTTCCCCTTTGTTCAACATCATTCGAAGGGAGGCGTAACGGTTGTGTTTTGCGGGGATACTCAGGATGGGACTGATGATCGCCGACCTTTCGCCCCGACAATGGAACTCCAAGCCTTGGGGAGCGGATTGGAGCGAATCGATGTCATGCCCTCTCCACCCTTCCAATCCTGAGGAGAATTGAAAACTGCTTTGCGATGTGACATGATGCGCTGAAGATGTGTCGATACCGTAAATATGCGCCATCACCTCGCCTCGCCCGAATGCCGCATTATATATCCGAATTTCTTTAATAACGCCCTTTAAGCCACCTGGCGCCCATTTGTAGGATGAACCGATCAGAATAGGGCTGTTGTCAGAAGAGAGAGAACCGAGGCGATCCTCGCTGTAGAGATGATCATCCACCCAAAGATCGGCGCGAGTTTGATTCCATACGGCGATGATGTGATAGAGATGACCCGTTTTCGGAACCGGACCGGATATCCTTGGCTCCAAGGTGTTCCCTGCGTTCACGAAAAATGATAACTTGCCGCCCTCGCCTGGAGGATCGATACGAATGAAATAGGCTCCGTCCTTGGCGATGAGGTCGCAAACGTGACTGATATCGCTAAACTCCACCCAAAGCTCCACTGTGAAACCCTTTCGAGCGTCAAGATCGGGTGCAGAGGGAATTTCAAGACCGCCGTTTCCTGAGAAAACCAGACCGTTTTGGTTCAATATAGGCGGATTTTCGCCGATCGGGCGAGCGTTATTCCCTCTGCCGCTAAGGTCTTTTCCAAGGACCCGTCCTTGAGAGAATTGATACCAGGAAATAAGATTGCTCGGCGCTGCGGAAGAGAGTTGCGGAAACAAAAGAATTGCGGTGATGAGCCCGTAAATAATAGTGCGACGTGTCATATCCATGCCCTTTCCATCCGAGTGAGGATGTGAATCATGAAAGATCTTACAGGGTCAGATAGTTGCGTTATTCCGCGACTGGGACATTCAAAAACGGAGGACCTATTTGCAAATCCTATAGGCTATGAGTTTACTAGATTTCATTGCGAGATCGCATGCCGCTCAATGCCGGTGATGAAAATAATATTACACGACGTCATTGCAAATTTCGTAAGAGGGCTTGTTTCGTATTCCTATGTTTTTTCAATCGTCTGTATTACAAGAGATACGGAAAATACGTCACCCGAAAGAGGCTATACCATATGGAGCCACTACCGAAGACGGATCAGCGAATGGCGCCCTGTTGGATTTTGAGTATTTTCGTCTCCCCTTGCGTCATCGGGATTCTCAGTATCGGTCCTTTACCAAGTTTCAATCCGTAGACTACATCCCGGATTTCCTCATTGTTTCCCGTATTCACACTTACCTCCCCGGTTTTCGTTGCGTGGAGGGCGATGAAAGGAGCATTGGCGTAAACGACGCATTCGTTATCGGCATATAAATGCACTTTCGCCTTAATGGCTATCATACGAAGCAGGTCAACCGTTAAACCAGGAGGGCTTAGGAAGAGCGACAATCCATGGGAGGTGCGGCGCATTGCAACGGCGGCGGATCCGTCGGGATAGGTGGCGAGAATCTCCTCCGGTTTCGCGTCGATTGCGGCGAATAGCGGCTCTATCGGGTAGTTCACCCCGAGCGGTGTTTTTAAGCCGAGGCGTTCTCCAGCCATCGTGGGGGTGGCGTAGGCGTTTCCGGGTTTGACCGGCTGCAAGGAAAAACCGGTTAGCCGCTTCATCGCCTCCGGATTGGCGCCCTGCTCATCATAGCATCCCGGAGCGTAACACCACACGCACGCCGCTCCTTGCGTATGTTTTAGTATCTCACTGCGTTGAGATGCGGATAGAAGCCATGCGTTGAGGAAGATCAATAATTTCGCTTTGATTCGTCCTCTGAGCACATCCTCCATAAGGTATTGACCATAGGGGGCTCCCATACGCGCCAATGGGTCGCGCACCTGATATATCCCCGGCAGGGTGACCAGATATGCATTTGAGGAGGTGGCGAGCATGGAATTCTCATCCAATATCGCCGCCACATCAGGGTGAAAAGGAGAGGGATGACTGAGGTAGTACTGATCCATCTTCGCGAGCTGTTTCATAACTTCCCAGATGCGAGGGTCGTTAAACCACCCAGTCATACCCAGATCCATCCACCAAGTGGCGAAATTCCTTATCGCCTCCTGAGCGACATTGCGTGAAAGGATTTCGCGGGTTTCTAAAAGGTTGTTTGCGCCGGATACACGCAGGGGCTCCGCCAAGGAGCCGGTGGCGATGTAGGTGCGTGTGTCGTCCTCCATCAGATACATCTTTCTCGCTAGTCCAACGCTCTCCGCTGCGGTCATTGCGGGTGCGCTCCCGTTAACGCCTCGATCGAAATAGGAGATTGGGGAGCAGAGGATATCCACATCCTTGCAATTGAGCACGCGTCCGAGCGCATAGTGCCCGCTGGTAGCGGGACCGAGCCTCACAGCCCCGAATTCGAAGACATAGCCGTAAAAAAACAGCGCAAGTTTCCTTCCATGCGTAGCCGTTTGAACCGCATGAGCGAGATCGCAAACCAAGTCCGCCATCGCTTCCTGCTGGAACTCGCCGAAGTCTATTAAAGAACGCTGTGTTGCCGGGTCGAGTAGTACGCCGTTAGGGGTTGCTCGTCTTTCCGACGGTGAGGGGACGGTTGCGGAATCCAGTGTGACATTCGGGGATCGCCAAGCCGTTTGAAGCGTTTTATCGTTATGGTATCTCTCCTTTAACCAGAGCCTCCAAGCTTTGGCTTCTCCTTGCGAGTAGCCGTTTAACAGATCGTCCCAGGTGTTTTCGTAAAACCATTCGCCTGTATTTTGTCCTGCGGGATGATACCCAGCCATATGATCTCCGAATGTGTCCTCAAGGTGCCTGATGAGTTTGCCAAGCTGTTCCGATGCATCTTGACGGTACGTTGGAGAAGCCACCACGGCGACATTTCCTTTTGAACCGTCCTCCCATGTCATCACATCATCGGGATGGGCTTCCAGCCACCACTGCGGAGGATCGCAGCCAATTCGAGGGATCAGCAGAGCGTTCGGATTAGTGTGTAATATCATTTGGCAGATGGAATCAACCGCGCTCCAATCCTCCTTTTCCAATGGCGGAAACCACGGATTCGGGATCGGAAAACTGATGAAATTCACATTCTCCGACGCCGCCAGTTGGATTTCCCGTTCGAATGGACCGGGAGGTCCGCCAAGGTAGGTGAATTGCGTTCCCGGCCGATAGAAAGCGACTGTCACATCACGCGGGGGAAGTGCTTTGATCCAGAAGCTCACCTTGTATGAACGCCCTTTTATGATGGTGAGATTCGGGATATGGTAGATATGCCAATCGGGCCAATCTCCGTTGGGAGGGGTTTTCAGGGTGACATGCAGTCCCGCCGAACCGTCTTCCCCCGCGCCCGTTTCCACATCCACATTTCCCACCGTGTTCTGCTTGCCCGGGGGCCAGGTTGTCCAATCATTCGTAAACGACTGGGCGCCTTTTTCGAAATTCGAATATAGAATCACTTCGCCTGTAGTTGCGTCCACCACTCGAATATTGTCAATATAGATGTCACCCGGAATATGTCCGAACCGGAAATGCATTGTGCCATCCCTGTTTGCACCGCTCTGAGCAATGAACTCAAAGTTCACAACTTCCCCTTCAGACGATGCATGGATAGGCGAGGAAGCAGGTCCTCCGAAAAACATCCTCGCTCTCACAGGCGTTTTGTTCACCATCAACCGAGGTGTGTCATTTCTGGCGGACACACGAACCGTGAGCGGGTTTGGTTTATAGCCCGATTCCCCATATGATTGGAGCGCCAGTGAAGATACCCGTAAAATAATGGGATATCCGACAAGACCGAGTTGAACCGCTCCCAAACCTCCGTACCGTATGAAGTCTCTTCGATTCATGTTCTTATCGCTCATGGATGACACCTTTCAAGTATTTTCCCCCATCGACTTGGAATACCTGCAAATTCTATCACCTTACGCGCAAATCGTCAATTCCATATTTCGCATTCTAAGTTCATCCATCATAGGTGGATGTCATAATAGAACGGATGGAATGAATATATTATGTCTCCATGGAAAGATATTGGCACAAGATGACCCTGTCACTGATAATCAACGCCGACGATTTCGGGGCGCGTCCCGAAACCAACGCGGCGATCGTACGCTGCCTGCTGGAGGGTGTGTTAACCAGCGCAAGCCTTATGGTCAACGAGCCTGCAGCGCGAGAGGCAGTGGAATTGCGAAGGGAGCACCCGCATTTAGCGGTTGGCTTACACCTTACTCTTAGCGATGGTTGCGCCGCCTTACCGCATTCGGATATTCCATTATTAACAGATGATTCCAATAGGTTTCCATCAGACCCTGCGCGCGCGGGAATGAGGTACTACCTGAATCGAGGGCTTCGCAAACAGTTAAAAGCGGAGATGAGAGCGCAGTTCGAGCGTTACGTTTCGTTCGAATTGCCTTTCGATCATGTTAATGGGCACCAACATATGCATATGATGTCTATCGTTTGGGATATCCTCATTCCGCTCTGCGAAGAGTTCGGAGTGCATTCCGTTCGCATCCCATATGAGGAGTTTCGCCCCGCAAATAGGGAAAGACCCATCATGCGGAGGATTGAGATGATCTTCTTCAACGCAGTGCGCAAACGCAATCTGAGGTCGCTTTCCGGAAGATCGATATACGTCGCGGATCGCGTATACGGACAGCAGGAGACCGGAAATATGAATGAGACATACGTGTTGGATTTGTTGACGAGGTTGAAAGGAGAGGTGAATGAAGTGTATTTTCACCCCGGAACGTTGCACGCAAGACCTTTAAATGGTGGCGGGAGGGGAATGGACGTGGACCAACACGCCCTCCTCAGCGCCAAAGTGCGACGTAAAATTGAGGAACTTGGAATCCGCCTCACGACCTATACGGAAATCAGGGGATAGGGTTCGATCCTTATCCCCTGTGTGGTTTACAGAGTTACGTGAATGTTGATCTTTTCGTATGCGGGCGGTTTTATTCCGTATACGTCGCTGACTTTTAGGGTCACAACATAGTCACCGCTCTTGGTGAACTGTTTTTGGACTGTTTTGCCCTCTGCATCCACCATGAACTCCCCATTCTTTTCGACGGGACCGGGGTTCGTGCCGAAATTCCATTCGTATCTCAGCAGGGTTGGTCCCGCTTCAGCGGAACCTCTGAAGGTGACGATGTCATTCACCGCAATGGTTTGATCCGACTGTAGATCAATCGTAATGGGAGTGTCGTCATGAATAATGCGTATCTCGCCAATGTAAAATGTGGCGGATGTATCGCCGAATATCTGTATCTCCTTGATGTGATCCGACATGGTCGATAATCCCGGGATGGCTTTTAAAGGAATGGCAAGCTCCTCCCAGTTATCATGCGAACTCCCAGCGTTTTCAAGCGACATGGTGCATTCCGTCATCTTACCGTCATCCATCACCAGCACCATGCGAATGCTCTTCAGATTTGGCGCAGGTTTCAACGTCTGCTGATTGTTGTTATTTCCGTAAGGGTTGTTAGGTCCTCCTCCGTAGCCCCCCCCCCCATTCTTCCTCCACCATAGGGGCCTCCACCGCCGTATGGACCGCCACCCCCGTATTCTCCTCCACCCGCGCGACCGCCGCCGGAGTTGGGCATGCCGGACATTGGTCCAGAACCGCCGAAAGGCGAGTAGAATCGATTGGAGCGTGATTTAGAGGTTGTGGGAGGCAGCACATACATCTGAAAATAGGCGTCGGCGTCGTTCACTACCGATGAAATATCCACCGGATTGGTGAATGTAAGACACGCTCCTTGGTAAAGACCTTGAGATATAACCTTGATGGAATTGGATCCTGTGTAGACGTTATCCGAAACGGAGCCCGTTTGACCGCTCCCCCAGGAGCTTAGGGTGATCCCGGATTGTGACAGGCTGTTCCCCGTGTAGAAGTCAATCTCGCTTGGGGATTTTGGCTGTGCAAGAACGACAGGAGAGATTGCGAATGCAAGGCAACCCGCAATCCATCCCGTTAAAATGAAACGTGCTCGATGGTTCATATAACCAATCCTCCCGCCTCTCGTCGGCTGCAGTTGATTGCAAGCGGACATGTTAGCATTCCATTTTGATTCTTTCAATTTGAAGCGCTTTTCCCGTAATGGGGTTCAGTTCAACGACCACCGCGCAAAGGTGCGCTTGACCTTCCGCGACTTCGAATTTGGTGGGGAGCAACTTAGTGAATCTCGGTATGATCACATCGCATTTCATCCCGATCACCGAGTTTGTGGGCCCCGTCATTCCGACGTCCGTTATATACGCCGTTCCTCCGGGTAGAATTCTTTCATCGGATGTTTGAACGTGCGTATGCGTTCCAATCACCGCGCTCACTCTTCCGTCCACATACCAACCGAACGCCATCTTTTCCGATGTTGCCTCTCCATGGAAATCAATGAAGATGCATGTGGTCTTATCGAGCAGCTTTTTAATAATGGCGTCCACCATGCGGAACGGGTCATCAGTCGGCTCCATAAAGGTTCTGCCCTGCAAAACCACAACCGCCAAGTTGCCCTTAGGCGTTTCGTAGATATCCATTCCTCTTCCAGGAACATCCGGCGGGAAGTTTGCGGGGCGGAGTATCCTTTCGTTGGAATCCAGAAATGGGTAAATCTCTTTCTTAGCCCATGCGTGGTTTCCAAGAGTGATCACATCCACCCGCATCTCCTCCTGAAAGTTAAGAGCGATTTCGCGGGTTATTCCCATTCCCCCTGCTGCGTTTTCACCGTTGACTATCACGAAATCTATGTCGCGCGATTTACGTAGATCGGGTAGGAGTTGTAGTAATGCGTTTCTTCCCGGCTTTCCGACCACATCCCCAATCATCAGAATTCTCATTAAATCCGCATCCGCTTTCGTTATTCTCCTCGTTGCAGCACGGCATGATCGCGTGTTATGTGAATGCGGGGGTGATCCGCATTATGTTATTTGGCGAAGTCTATGGCTCTCGTCTCTCTAATGACGGTGACTTTGATCTGTCCCGGGTACTCCATCTCCTCCTCGATTCGATGCGCGGTATCCCGAGCGAGCTTAATCGCGGCAAGGTCGTCTATTTGCTCCGGTTTCACAATGAGCCGGATTTCCCTTCCCGCTTGCACCGCAAATGTTTTCTCCACCCCTTGGAAGCTGTCCGCAATCTCTTCAAGCTTCTTTAGACGTTTAACGTAGGTTTCCAGGGATTCCCTTCTTGCGCCGGGTCTGCTTGCGGAGATACTATCCGCGCAGATCACCAGAATAGACTCCAGCGAATTTGGGTCCACATCGTAATGATGTCCCTCCACCGCCAGAATGACCTCCTGCGATTCCTTGTAACGTCGAAGGATATCCGCGCCGATCACCGCATGCGGTCCCTCCACTTCAAAATCGACGGCTTTGCCCAAATCGTGCAACAGGCCTGCGCGTTTCGCCACTTGGACATTGGCGCCCACCTCCTCTGCCAGCATGCCTGCAAGAAGACTCACCTCCACCGAATGGTCGAGGACATTTTGACCGTAGCTGGTTCTATAATGCATTTTACCGAGTAATTTGATAATATCGATAGGTATGCCCGTGACGCCGGACTTTATCACCGCCTCCTCGCCCGCCTCAAGAATGCGTTGATCCACCTCTTGGCGAGCTTTTGCGATCATCTCCTCGATGCGCCCCGGATGGATTCGACCGTCAATGATGAGATTGGTGAGTGCGATGCGCGCCACCTCTCTTCGGGTGGGATCGAAAGCGGATAGAACCACCGCTTCCGGCGTATCGTCTATGATCAAATCCACCCCTGTCATCGTCTCAAACGCACGAATGTTTCGCCCCTCCCGACCGATGATCCTTCCTTTCATTTCGTCGTTTGGCAGAGGCACGACGGATACAGTGGTCTCCGATGTCTGATCCACTGCGCATCGTTGTATGGCTAAGGTGATAATGCTTCGCGCCTTGCGGTCCGCATCCTTTTTAGCATCATCCTCAATCTCCCGCATCAACTTCGCCGCTTCCTTGCGGGATTCATCCTCCACTGCTTTAAGAAAGATGGAACGAGCCTCGTCCACGGTCAACCCGGATATCCGCTGCAGTTCCTTGTTTTGCGTATCAATGATCTGTGTGATTTCGTTATCTTTTTTTTGGAGGGACGCCTCCAAGTTATGGAGATTTCGCTCCTTCCTCTCAACGGTTTCAATCCGTCGATCGAGTGTCTCCTCTTTCTGCGCCAGTCGCCGCTCTAACCTCTGAACTTCCGCTTTCTTTTCACGATTCTCGCGTTCCATTTCCGCACGCAAACGGTAGGCTTCGTCCTTTGCTTCAAGCAATGCCTCTCGTTTACATGCCTCGCTCTCCTTAAGAGCCTCTTCTTTGATCCTTTCAGCTTCCGCGAGAGCTTTTTTGGTTTCCAGATTTAAGAGATTTGCATTTTTCTTATAGATATGGATGTTGTACGCCACCGCTGCAATGCCAAGTAGCAGTGTCGCTATGAACGGTATATATTCCACTTATAAAACACCTCCAGACATTATATGTCTGAGGTAAAGCGTCGATCGACGGTCGATAAATAACCCTCGATGGCTGGCAGATTCCATTCACCTAATCATTGTCCACCCCCAAAAGGGTGAATACCTTCTCAATTATTCCCGTATTATATCCGCGTCTTAGTAAAAAAGCGAATAACCTTCTTTTTTCCTTCAAATTCAACGGAGCACCCAAGGGTAGTTGTTTGCGTGCTATTGAACACGCTTTAGTGATCTCTTCCTCTTCCGATAATTGTTGCAGGGCTTCCCTTATGACCTCCTTGTCAACCCCCCTTTTAATTAATTCGGCTTCCATACTTTTACG
>JAJZOL010000230.1 GCA_021811565.1 bacterium
TGAGGAAGTTCATATCATTTGAGGTAATTGCAAAATTCAGGAGATGTGGCTATTATCGCTCATTTCACGTTCGATGAAATACTTTGAAATCGAATTTTGCAATTTCCTGAATTTATTCGGATCCATCTCTTCCGCTCTTTTTGGGGATGCTTCCATTCTTATTTATTACGGACGCTTACATCCGTAATCTAACGACCATGACAAGGAGAAAAAAATGCCATTGAATGAACCTTACCCATCCATAGAGGAGTTAATGACGCTTATAGGAGAGGCGGGAAGACGCCTCGCGGAGATTGAAGCCAGCGAAGGCGCGGCGGGCAATATCTCCATCTATTTCAACTGGGAGCCCAACTCCCGCGAAATTTTCACTGTGGAGGAGACCATCCCCCTTCCCGAGCCCGCACCGGAACTGGCGGGGGGCTACTTCCTTGCGAGCGGTTCCGGACGAAGGCTGCGCGAAATCGGAAACGATCCCGAGGGGAATCTCGGTTTGCTGAGGGTGAACAAGGGCGGCGAGACTGCGCAGCTTTTCACCTCCCGAAGGCGGCTGTTTCAGCGGCTTACTTCCGAGTTCAACAGCCACTTGGCAGTGCATCGCGACCAGATTAAGAGGGAAGGGCACAATTTCCATGCCCTGATTCACGCTCAGCCGCTGCACCTAACCTACCTTAGCCACATCCCCCGCTATCAGGATGAGAACTATCTGAACCGGCATATCCTCCGATGGCAGCCGGAGTCGATTGTGCAGTTGCCGGACGGAGTGGCTTATGTGCCGTTCCTTTTACCGGGATCGCCGGAACTGATGGCGGCGAATGTCAAGGCGATGCGCGATCATCACGTTGTGCTCTGGGCGAAACACGGGGTGATGTCCCGTTCGGACACATCCGTGAAGCGGGCGAGCGACTTGGTGGAGTATGCCGAGACCGGTGCGAAGTACGAGTATCTGAACCTGACGAATCACGGTCTTGCCATGGGGTTGAGCAGAGAGGAAGTCCTTTCAATCTGCAAGGCGTTGAAAATCGAGCAATCCATCTTTTAATACCGTTTGAACCGTGGTTTGGAGGATGGGCAGGAGAGGGACGGGAGGGGCGTTTCGCAGGCGCCCCGATCCGATTTCAGGTATTATATAAGAAATGGGTCAACTAATTGCATAATTCGCCTTTGGATGTTTCATCATGAAATATTCGCCAGTTTTCATGAATTTTGCTCTTCACCGTGATGGTGACATCTATAACATATCGGAGTTTTGGAGTGAAATCGTATCACGTAGCAATTGCCGGCGCGACGGGAGCCGTGGGGACGGAGTTTTTAAAACTTTTGGAGACACGTGATTTTCCCATCGCATCCTTAAAATTACTTGCGTCCGAGCGTTCCGCAGGACGCGCCATCCCCTTTATGGGGTCGAAGCTTCATGTGGAGCAACTGACAGAAAAATCGTTCGAAGGCACGGACATCGCCTTCTTCAGCGCGGGGGGGGCGAGAAGCAAGCAGTTCGCTCCCGCAGCGGTGCAATCCGGCGCTGTGGTGATCGATAATTCCTCCGCCTTCCGCATGGATCCGAATGTACCTTTGGTGGTGCCCGAGGTGAACCCCGAGGATATCGCCTGGAACATAGGAATCATCGCCAACCCGAACTGCTCCACCATCATCATGCTGATGGCAGTCGCCCCCTTGTATCGCCTGTCCAAGATTAGGCGTGTCGTCGTCTCCACCTATCAGGCGGCGAGCGGAGCGGGAGCCAAAGCCATGCAGGAATTGATTGATCAATCCGGTCAAGCCCTGCGGGGGGAGAAGGTGACGAAGAGCGTCTTCCCGCATCAGATAGCGTTCAACCTCTTCTCTCACAACACTAAAATCGACGAAGACGGGTACAACGAGGAGGAGCGCAAGATGATTAACGAGACGCGCAAAATCCTCCATGACGATCAGATCGGCATCACCGCCACCTGTGTGAGGGTGCCGGTGCTGAGAGCGCATTCGGAGAGCGTGAATGTGGAGTTCGCGGAACGCCGTCCGTCGCTTGAGCAGATACGCAGTGCAATCTCGCAATTCCCGAACGTGCGCCTGGTGGATAATCGTGAAGCGAACTACTTTCCCATGCCGCTTGACGCCACTGGGAAGGATGAGACACTGATTGGAAGATTACGCTACGATCTTTCCAACGATCATGCGATTGATCTGTTCGTTTCCGGCGACCAAATTCTGAAAGGGGCCGCGCTGAACGGGTTCCAGATCGCTCAGGAATGGATAAAAATGCGGGAGTAATCCGCGTCCGCCACAAACATTATTGTTATTGAAAAAATCACAGGAAATCGGGGATAAGAACATGGCGAACTGGGGACGGGTTATTACGGCTATGGTCACGCCTTTCACGAAAGATGGTGAGATCGATGAGCCATCTTTCGTGCGTTTGGTGGATTTTCTTTTCGAGAATGGCAGTGACGCCTTGGTTGTGAGCGGTACGACTGGGGAATCCCCCACGCTCTCAAATCCGGAGAAAATTCAGATTTTCAAGTGGGCGAAGAAAGCGGCGAAAAACCGGGGACCGATTATCGCGGGCACAGGCACGAACGATACCGCCGATGTCATCGCTCTCTCCAAGGAGGCGGCGGAGGTTGGAGTGGACGCTCTGCTGCTGGTGACTCCCTATTACAACAAGCCCAATCAGGAGGGTCTGTATCTGCATTTCAAGGCAGTGGCGGACGCAGTGGACATTCCGATCATGCTTTACAATGTGCCGGGAAGGACGAATGTGAATCTTGCGCCGGAAACCGTCCTCCGTCTCGCGAGGGATTGCCGGAATATCGTTGCAGTGAAGGAGGCGAGCGGCAACCTTGTGCAGGTATCCGAGCTCATTGCAGGAGCCCCCGAGGGTTTTAGTTTATATAGCGGCGAGGATGGCATCGTACTTCCCACCCTTGCAGTTGGCGGGACAGGAGTGGTGAGCGTGACATCCCATTTGGTTGGCAAGGATCTGAAGGCGATGTGCGAAGCGTTTTTCCGAGGAGACTTGGGCGAAGCGCAGAAACTGCACAAGAGGATGTTGCCGATCGTGCGCGCCTGTTTCCAGCCCACCACTCCAAGCCCCGCACCGGTGAAGGCCGGGTTGAGAATGCTCGGTGTGGATGTGGGGCCGTTGCGCCTGCCGTTGGCGGAATGCACGGAGAAGGAACAGGATATCGTTAAGAAGGCGATGACGGATTACGGATTGCTTTGAATCAGAATACATTCCGATTCTCAAAATCCGTATTACATTATAAGCGTTTGTCCGCAGGTCAAGAAATCCGCCGAGGCGGGATAAGGAGTGAAGGCGTTTGGATGAAGAAGACAGAACCTCGATTGAAATAATCCCTTTGGGGGGGGCTAGCGAAGTCGGCAAGAACATGATCGTCATAAAATACGGCGAGGATATCGTGGTGATTGATTCCGGCGTTCAGTTCCCCACCGAGGAGCATCCCGGGGTGGATCTCATCATTCCAGATATCTCCTATTTGTTGGAAAACGAGGAGAAGGTTCGCGCCATACTTCTTACTCATGGGCACGAGGACCATATCGGGGCGCTGCCGTATGTGTTGAAACAGTTGAACGTGCCTGTTTACGGAACTCCGCTTACGATCGGACTGGTTCGCGCCAAGCTGGAGGAGCACAAACTGCTTGACCAAGTCAGCCTGCACATTTGGACTCCCGGCGATAGGCTTGATTTCGGTGCGATCACCGTGGAGCCGATACACGTAACCCACTCGATCCCCGACACCGTCAGCCTCGCCATTTTCACTCCGGCAGGAGTTGTGGTGCATACAGGGGATTTTAAGATAGATCAAACCCCGATTGATGATCGTCTCTTCGACGCCGCTCGTTTCGCCCAGCTTGGAAACGAAGGGGTTCTTTTAATGCTCTCGGATAGCGTGAACGCGGAGCGAAAGGGATGGGTTCCTAGCGAACGGGTGGTGGGTGAGGTTCTGGATCAGCAGGTGCGGAAGGCTCCGGGACGCGTGCTGGTGACCACCTTCGCCTCAAACATCCATCGCATTCAGGAGATTTTCGATATCGCTTCGTGCTACGGAAGAAAGGTGGCGGTGGCGGGACGCTCGTTGGCGCGGAACATTGAGATTGCACGTGAAATACAGTATCTGACGTTCCATGATTCGGATCGGATAGCCATAGAGGAGTTGGATAATTACGATCCATCCGAGATCATCATCCTCACCACCGGAAGCCAAGGCGAGCCCCTATCCGCGCTCTCGCGCATGGCTCGTGACGACCATAAAATCCGTATTCAGCCAGGGGATACCGTAATCCTCTCCTCCCGCCCCATCCCCGGCAACGAGGACGCCGTTTGGCGCACAGTGAACCGGCTTTTTCGACGAGGCGCGAACGTGATCTACGATTTAATCACTCCAGTGCACGTCTCGGGACACGCGAACCAGGAGGAGTTGAAGCTGATGTACAACCTGGTTCGTCCCCATTATGTGATACCGTTCCACGGAGAGCCTCGGATGATGTACGCCTATACGCAGATGGTCACCGACATGGGGATGCCAAGAGAAAGAGTTCTCTATTTGGAGAACGGGGATCACCTGCTTGTGAACAGTCACGAGGCGAAATTTCTGGAACCGGTTGAATCCAGCGGGAGCGTACTGGTGGATGGCATCTCGGAGGGCGGAGTGAGCGAGTTCATCATCAGGGATCGCAAGCATTTAGGCTCCGATGGAACCGTTATCGTCACCGTCGTCATGGATCGCGCCACGGGGGATATCCTCTCCGGCCCGGATCTCATCTCCAGGGGCTTCCTTCATCCGGAGGACTCGGAGGAGATTTTCGAGGAGACCCGCTCCCGTGTGGGGGAGACCCTGTCGAATTTGGATCAAGAGGAGGAGTTCGACTGGGATAACGTGAGCGGAATCATCAGAGATGTGACCTCACGCTATTTAAAGAAAGTGACGGGAAGAAGACCGGTCGTCATCCCCGTCGTGATGGAGATATAAATCGTCGATTTGTTGGTTGTCAAGGACCCGCACTCGTTTTTTTGTGAGGGATGGAAAGATGAAAAGAGTTTTTTTAGTTCTGTTAGCGTGCTTTGTTATCCTCGGTGTCACACCAGCTCACGCCGATTTGTATAGTTACGTGCATGCTCCTGATCATGCTTATTCCTGGAAATTCAAGACGGTCACAACCGATACCAAGGGCGCCCGCATTTACGAGTTGGAGCTTCACTCCCAAATATGGGAGGGCATTCCATGGACTCACCGCGTGCTTCTCTTCATGCCGGCTCACGTGCGATATCATGGGGATTGCACTCTATATATCACCGGCGGAAGCGGCGGGATAGAGGAGACGATGATCGGCAAAGCCATCGCTAACGCCACGGAGACGCCCCTCGCGATACTCTTCAATATCCCTAATGAGCCGTTATTTGGCGGCAAATCCGAGGATGCGCTGATCGCTTACACCTTCAATAAGTATTTGGATGGCGGCAACAGCAATTGGTTGCTGCTATTCCCAATGGTTAAAAGCGCGGTCAAATGCATGGATGCACTGCAGGCGTTCACGCGTCAGCGACACATGGATCCCCTCAAGCATTTCATTGTCGCGGGTGCGTCCAAAAGAGGATGGACATCCTGGCTCGCGGGTTGCATCGGGGATCCACGGGTATCCGCGATCATCCCGATGTCCTATGATAATTTGAACCTTAAGGCTCAAATGCCCCATCAACTTAAAGTCTGGGGGCATTACAGCGCCATGATCGATGATTACACGAAACTGGGCATCCAAAAGCGCATGACCACTCCCAGAGGGGAAAAATTAACCCGTTTGGTGGACCCATGGACTTATCGAAGCAAAATGACCATGCCCAAGTATATGATACGGGGCTCCAACGATCCATACTGGACCACGGACGCCATGAACCTGTACTGGAATGGATTGCCATCCCCAAAATGGATGCTCATACTGCCCAATTCCGGTCATGAACTCAATGACCACACGCTTTTGGTGCGAGGTCTGATCACCTACATCCGTGCGATCTTCTCCAAGACGCTGCCTGAGCAACCGACTTGGAGATTCGTTTCCAGCAAGCCCGGTGAGAAATTGATCATAAACGCTCCCGCCGCCAAGGATGCCATGCTTTGGGTCGCCACCGCTCACACCAAGGATTTCCGAAAATGCCAATGGCAAGCGATCCTTCTCAAAAAGCGAGGCGCGGAGTTCGTTACCGAGATTAAAAAACCGTCATCCGGCTACAAAGCGGTTTATGCGCAGATTGATCTTAGAAGCAAGGGCGGGTTGCTGCCAGTGACCACTTCGATAAGCATCCTTAGCGCGGACTAATACCAATTCGTAAATATCCTCGCGTGGAAATGATTTTAACGGGAACGGGAAAGGGCAACATGATCAAAACAATTACGCCTCTCTTCGCTCTGTTGCTATTGGTTGCCATGCAAACATGTAATGCTGATCTAAAAAGCTACGTAAACACACCGGATTCCTCTTATTCATGGAAATTGAAGGGGAGTTCGCTGGAAGCCAATGGCACACGCATCTACGAACTTGAGATGCATTCTCAGACATGGCAGGGTATTCTCTGGACCCATCGCGTGTTGCTTTTCGTTCCTCCTCATATCGCCTATCCGGGAGATTGCAGCTTGTATATTACGGGAGGGAATGGCGGTTCGCAGGAGATGACCATCGGGAATCTGCTTTCCAACCGCACCGAATCCGCTTTTGCAATCCTGTTCAATATACCCAACCAACCGCTCTTCGACGGCAGAAGCGAAGATTCGCTCATCGCTTTCACGTTTGAAAAGTATCTTGACGGCGGCGATGCTTCATGGCCCCTGCTTTTCCCTATGGTGAAGAGCGCATTGCGATGCATGGACGCATTACAAGCCTTCACTCGACAACAGGGAGCGAACCCATTGCGTAAGTTTGTGGTCATGGGTGTCTCCAAGAGGGGATGGACAACATGGCTCACGGCTTGCTCCGGCGATAAAAGGGTGATTGGGATCATTCCGATGTCTATTGACAATCTCAACCTGAAAGCGCAGATGGAGCATCAAATCCAGGTATGGGGCGAGTACAGCAATGAAATTGATGACTACACGAAATTAGGGATCCAGGAAAAGCTAACCACTCCGCGCGGAGAGGAACTCGCCAAAATGGTGGACCCATGGACTTATCGCAAGAGTCTGACCCTGCCCAAATTGATCGTGCGCGGATCCAATGACGCTTACTGGACTCAGGACGCCCTCAATCTCTATTGGGATGGATTGCAGAATCCGAAATGGGCGTTGATCCTTCCGAACTCCGGTCATGGATTGGAGGATCGCAGCCTGCTATCCAAGAGCATCATCGCGTTTGTGCGATCTCTCTTCGCCGACAAGATGCCGGAACAGCCTGGTTGGCGTTACGTCCCCAATGAGAATGGCGAGAAGCTCATTATCCACGCCCCATCGGCGAAGGATGGATTGCTATGGTCCGCCTCATCCGACACTCAGGATTTCAGGAAGAGCAAATGGAGTTCCGTGCCATTACAGAAAACGGGGGATGGATTCGAAGCGGAGATTAAACGCCCCGATAACGGTTATGCGGTTGTCTATGCGCAGATCAACCTTGAAACCGATGGCGGCGTGATGCCAGTAACTACGGAAGTCAGCATCATAGGCGCAAAATAACGAATGAAGATGGAGGAGAGCATGCCTTACGATGTTTTTGGGATGTGCAATGCGCTGTACGATATTCAAGCGGAGATTTCGGACCACCAACTTGAGAAACTTGGATTGACCAAGGGAGGGATGTTTCTCATAGACGACGCTCAACAGGCGAGCGTTCTTTCGGAGATTGAAGGGTCGATTGTCAATATGGAGGCGGGGGGTTCCGGCGCAAACACAATGATCGGGGTCTCCCTGCTAGGAGGCAAATCCTGCTTTACCAGCCGCGTCAGCGATGACCCTTACGGCAAGGCGTACGTCAATTCCCTGACGGAAAAAGGGGTTAAGGCGAATCTCGGAAGAGGGGAGGGTAAAACGGGGGTCTCAATCATTTTGGTGACTCCGGACGCTCAGCGAACCATGTGCACCTATCTCGGGGTTAGTCGTGAACTGCAACCGGTGGATATCAAAAAGGATGATTTATTGGCGAGCAAGTATCTCTATATCACGGGATACCTTTGGGATATGGATAACCAGAAAGAGGCGGTGCTCAGCGCCATGAACGCGGCGCACAAGACGGGGGTGAAGGTTGCTTTAAGCCTGTCGGATCCCTTTTGCGTCACCAGACATAAGGACGATTTCCTGAAGATTATTCAGGATCACGTGGATGTAGTAGTCGGAAACGAGATGGAGGCGAAAACTATTACCGACACACCGGATGCGGACCAAGCCGCAGTGGCGTTGGGAGAAAAGTGCGAAATCGTCGCGGTGACGATGGATGAGAGAGGGTCGCTCATTCGTCAGGAAGACTGTGTCTATATGATTCCCCCGTATCCCGTGAAAGCGGTGGATACCACCGGAGCGGGTGATATGTATGCGGCGGGTCTGTTGTATGGGTTGACACAGAATATTGATCTATACAAAACCGGTAAAATTGCCTCCTATTCCGCAGCGCAGGTTGTTTCCAAGATGGGGCCGAGGCTCTCATCTCTCGATATGGAGGCGGTGAAAAAGCTGTGAATGAGGATTGTCCACAGCTTTAATATTGCATTGCAAGCTGCAAGACATACATGATCTGTAGGTTTCTGTTCATTGGTTGGTGTATGCCTTTGGAGACCCATGGTATTTTAAGTAAAACCAGCGACGGAAACACGCATTTCGGACAAAGGCGATATTCAATCTCTGGAAACTCTCAAAATTGATTTTATCGTAATAGATACAAATGCAGATGAATTCCGATTGACAAACATGGAATAACATGATATAATGGGTAACAGTTAGGATCCTCGGTAGGTGAGGCTCCCGCGAAACACACAAGCCACTGCCCGATTGCTTCCAAAGAAGCTTTTTAGGGTGTAACAGGCGCTCCCGAATTAAGGGTTTGCATAAGGTGGCTGAGGCGAATAGCCTCTTACGGTACGCGGTGTCGAAGCTTGAACGAGTGGGGATATATGAGTAAAAGCGATGCCAAAGCATTGCACGAACCTCTTCCCCACAGGAAGGGGCTTTTTTATGCGCCACTTGCTCATTCGACGCCAGGAGGAAAATATGGACGCAGACAAACAGGAACCCCCAAGTAAGCGCGGTTCCAAAAAAACGCCATGACAAACGGGTAATGATCCTCTGAGTTTTCCTCGGTCGTCACGCTCTCGTTTTCATGGCTTATCAACGAAAACGAGGGACGGAAGACGGCGATCCTCTTTTATTCCATCGCTCCACTTCCATACAATATATAAAATTGTCCCTCATTGACACACTTGACACATGAGGTGCGAATTCATTCTTCGCTACCAACTGATTGCGTCACAGATACTTGTCATTCTTTCATGAATGGCCGGAGAGGAGGGGCGATGAATCTCATTGAAAATGATAACTTCGCCAATAAGGGTGTTTCAACGCCCCCGCCGCCAAAGGGACGTGCGGTTCACTCCCGTTGGACAAGCCGTCTGTTGCTTTTTCTGATGGTGGTTGGACCAGGCGTGATCGTGATGGTGGCGGATAACGACGCCGGAGCCGTCTCGACCTACACCCAAGCGGGATACCAATACGGTACAACGCTGTTCTGGTTAATGCTGATTCTGCTTCCATGCACCTATTTCGTGCAGGAAATGGTGGTTCGGCTTGGCATCGCCACTGGCGAGGGGCACGCCGCAATGATATACAAGCGGTTCGGGAAATGGTGGGGTGTGTTTTCCCTTGTAGACCTGCAGGTGGTCAATTTCCTAACGCTTGTCACGGAATTCGCCGCGATCAGCATGGTGGCGTCCGCCATGGGCGTTCCGCCCCTCATAGCGGTTCCTTTTATGGCTTTGGCGCTGATCGCCGTGGCGTCCACCGGCAGCTATCTTCGTTGGGAGAGAGCCACCATCGCTCTTTGTATTCTGAACGTAGTGTGGCTGTTGATCGCAATCCCATTGGGACGAGGCGCACAGCATCCGGTGCGAAACATGTTGCTGCCCACTGCGCCCTTGGGAGGCTTCACCAGCGACGCCATGTTTCTGATCATAGCGATCGTGGGAACCACCATCGCACCCTGGCAGCTCTTTTTCCAACAAAGCTGCGTGGCGGATAAACGGCTCCGTTTCAGTGACCTCAAATGGGAGAGATTGGATACGTTTATTGGGTCCGTGTTAACTCAAGTGTTTGCTATCGCCATGATGCTTGCCGGGGACGCCGCACGCAGACATGGAATGACATTGCAGGCAGGCAAAGATTTCGATCCGACTGTAATGGCGACTTTTCTGGGAACTCACGGGTTCGGTCCTTTTGTGCGTAACAGCATCCTGTTGCTGACCGTGGATGCGGCGATTTTAGGCGCCACCGCTATCTCCCTCTCCAGCGCTTGGGCGTATGGCGAGGTGAAGGGATGGCCGCACAGCCTGGAACTGAGCGTTCGCAAGGCTCCCGGCTTTTACGCCATATACGCTTTGTGCGTTGCCACTGCGGCGGGACTGGTGCTGATTCCGAAAGCTCCTTTGGAACTGATTATTATTTCGGTGCAGGTGGTGGCGGGGATCATGTTGCCATCCGCAATCATCTTTCTCCAGTTGCTTTTGAATGACAAGGAGTTGCTCGGGGAGAGATTTGTGAATAAACCTTGGAACAATTGGGTGAATTGGATTATTATCATCCTTCTGTTTTCACTATCATTCATTCTGGCGGCGCAGGTTTTCCTGCAAAGATAATTAACAACGGAGGTGTGAAATGGCGGTTCAAGTGAAAACCAATCAAGATGAGCTTTATTATGTGGTGCATCCTCTCTTCGATGAGCCAGAGGAGAAGATCAACGCCGACGACCTTGGCCCCATGCCTATGAGCAAGAGCGTCAAGTTTTCCCTCTACGCCTTGCGAGGGTATCTGATCATCATGGGGCTTCTGGTATCGTTTCATGTGCTCAGCTTGGCGATCCATCATGTGATGCCGTGATCTGATCATTTTGATCTGAAAGGAGGTGCGGTAATGTTGGTGGTTTATTGGAGCCGGAACGGGTACGGCAGGCTCGAAGCGAATTGGAGGCGGGATTGCGATAGAGCCATATTCTCGCCTGCCAATTGTAATCAAATAGATAAGAAAACTCTGGGACCGGTCTATGTCCATGAGGTTGGTTTAATGTATCAGCGGGCGAAACAACTCAGCGCTCTCTTTCGTGAGGCATTGCGGGAGGTCGCGAACGAAGATGAATCGCTCATAGGGAGAATGCGATGGCAGTAGACCCTTACCATTTACACGAATGGAGGGGGGAGTATTAGATGAAAGTCAGAGGGGCATTAAATCCATTCCCTCGTAACGCTGTCTAATCCCTACTCCCTCCTCCATTAACACTACCATTCCCCCGGTTCCATCCCTCAGAAGCAATGTATCGAGGAAATTCTCCCCACGCACTAACAAAGCAGTGGACAATGCATCCCCCACCGTCGCACTAGGAGATATCACCGCTGCGAGCAACGCACCTTGAACGGGTCGTCCGGTGCGAGGATCCAAAACGTGCCCGAAAGAGCCATCCTCCGTTTTGAATGACTTGCCATGGCTAGCGGAGATGGAAAGCGAAACCTCCGTCAAGCCAATCATTCCGATTCGCTTTTCCGAATCGGTGGGGTCCTGGATCGCCACTCTCCATGGTTTTCCGTCAGATTGCAGCCCTATGGCGTAAATGCTGCTGGTTCCGCCATGGATCAGAGCGTTAGGAATCCGAAGCTCTCGCAGAATCTCAGCGGCGCACTCGATTGCGTAACCTTTCCCTATCGCACCGAGATCCAGCATCATCCCGGGTTGATGGAACATTACTGTATGTTCGGTCTCATCAAGCGCAATCTTGTCCATCCCACACATATCTTTCGCAGCGAGGATATCCTCTTCGGTCGCCATTGCCCCCGTTCCTCCTAGAAACCCCCACGCGCGAAGCAGGGGGGCGATGGTGGGGTCAAAAGCGCCGTCGGTCTCCACGGAAAGAGCCTTTGCGCGTTGCAAGAGCTCGAAAACGCGAAGGTCCACGCGGACAGGATGCAGATGGGCGCGAGCGTTCACTTCATAGAGATCGCTTGTTGGCATAAAGATGCTCAGCCTACCCTCAATCGCTTCGATTTCATCTAGAGCCTCCTGAGCCGCGCCGCGAAGGTAGGATTCCGCCGCGCCCCAAAGCGCGATCTCGAACCGAGTGGCCATCGCGTTACAACCCATCAAGAGCAGGTTCTCATTGGAAGTGTTTGTAATTTGTCGCTCCTATGTGATGCAGGATGTATCGTCAGAACTGATATTGTAATTTTGACACGAAGAGTGTCTGAATTTGAACAGGATTTTATGGATGAAAAGATGGACAGGATGACGCCCTCTCCTCACCTTCCCCGCGCTTTCCAAACCTCTCGCGCTTTCTCAACTTCTCGCGTCCTCCCGACATCCTGCGCTCTCCCCTCACCGTTCCCGCGCCTTCCCAACTCTCGCGCACTTCCCTCACTGCCCCCCCGCTTTCCCGACATCTCGTGTGCTCCCCTCACCCCCCCTGCGTCTTTCGCTCACCGCCCCCCGCGATAAATCACGGGGTACACTTTCACGAATGCCATGAATGGCATGGGGGGTGTGCGGGTTTTTTGAGGGTTGGATGGCGTTCACGCCATTTGTTAGCGTGCACCTCGGGATTTATCCCGTGGCGCACGCATTCCCGCGCTTTCTCAACCTCTCGCTCCCTCCCGACATCCTGCGCGCTTCTCTCACCGCCCCCTGCGTCTTTCGCTCACCGTCCCCCCGCGATAAATCACGGGGTACACTTTCACGAATGCCATGAATGGCATGGGGAGGTGTGCGGGTTTTTTGAGGGTTGGATGGCGTTCACGCCATTTGTTAGCGTGCACCTCGGGATTTATCCCGTGGTGCACGCATCCCGCGCGCTTCCCTCACCGTCCCCCCGCGATAAATCACGGGGTACACTTTCACGAATGCCATGAATGGCATGGGGGGTGTGCGGGTTTTTTGAGGGTTGGATGGTGTTCACGTCATTTGTTAG
>JAJZOL010000058.1 GCA_021811565.1 bacterium
TAATATAACATACCTTAACCAAGCAAAAGATTTCAAAATCACCATGAGATGGTTGATTAAGCAGGGATTCAATAAATCCAGATGTTTATTGGCATAGGCAGACACGCGTTAATACGTTCCATCCACCCCGTGAAGGATTTTTCCCTCTCTCCATAGCATAATAATACAAAGGAAAAATGCATTTTCAGGCTTCTAAAAGAACATGGGGGGGGGGGCTGTGCTGAACCTATTGGAAAAAATCAGTCGTTATATCCAATCGGGGAACCTTCTTAACAAAGGGGATTCCGTTCTGATCGCCGTTTCAGGCGGTCGGGATTCCTGCACTCTCTTGCATTCGATGCATATGCTGCGGGAGGAATTCCATTTGCAAATCGCAGTGGCGCATTTTAATCACGGTTTTCGAGGGGAGGAATCCGACGGGGATGAAGAGTTTGTCCGTCGTTTGTGTGACCAACTCGGGGTTCCATGCCACTCTCAAAAATGCAATCTTCCTGAAAGAATGAGGTTGACACATTTAAGCGCCCAAGAAGCTTCAAGGATTGAGCGTTATGAATATCTTTCTCACACTGCGCGAACAATTGGAGCTTCGAAGATACTCTTGGGGCATACGCTTGACGATCAAACCGAAACCATATTGTTGAATATCATCCGAGGTACCGGAGTGGATGGGCTGAAAGGGATTCTTCCATTCAAAAATGACTTGGTGCGTCCGCTGCTCTGTCTCACTCGGGAAGAGACCGGGAAATATTGCGAAGACGCCGGCATCGCATATCGTACGGATCGCTCCAACGAGTCCGTGAAGTATTTAAGGAACCGCATTCGTTTGGAGCTGTTACCACTGTTACGAAAAGAATATAACCCTAGTATAGATCGATCTCTCCGAAGATTGGGGGATATAGCATATGAGGAATCCAATTACATGGATGACCATGTGAGCGAATTGGCTTCACGAATTCTTCACTCCGTCTCGGATGGCGTCGTTTTCAGGGCTGAGGACCTACTGTCGCAGCCTCTTGCGCTACGACGCCGCCTTATACGGCACGCCATCGAGATGATTCAAGGGTCCGAAGAGAACATCACCTATGACCAGGTTCAATCATTTCTCAATGCAATTACAATAAGCCGAACTGGAGTGACATGGGAGGAGACCCTGCAGGGAGAGAGAGTGCGACTGAGGCTGAGTAAGGGCAAAGGAAGCATTCTCCATTTATCCCCTCAGGTATCAGTGCTTCCTTTTGAATATCCACTGAATATCCCTGGTATTACCCCGATACCCGCAGTGAATGCAGAGGTGGAATGCCGATATTCTAACCAATTTGAAATGATACGATTCGCCAATCCGTATATGGCATGGATGGATGTTGATAAGCTATCCTTTCCGCTCATACTCCGAAACCGTCGCTCCGGGGATCGGTTCAAACCATTGGGGATGCAGGAACCCGTGAAGTTGAAAGATTACCTCATCGGGAAAAAAGTTCCTAAGGGGCAAAAGGATCTCATCACAATTATCTCTGATGCGAACGCGATCGTATGGGTTGCCGGTTATACGATCGACGATCGTGTGAAAATAACGGATACCACGCGAACTTGCATGTTATGTGAAATGAGATTTCTCGTGAAATCCATGTGATTTGGTCAATTTAAATATCCGCAAGGTTATATGCAAATGATGGCGCCCTCCGACGTGTGTAATGATAAATCAGCAAGTCGGAATATGTTATAATATAGGGTAGTTGTAAAATTCCTCCGAACATATCTCCGCAAGCGAAATCCAGATTTATGCATGGAGCTTGCATACAGGTATTTTACAATTGCCGATTGTTTGAGATTAAAGAGCTCAGCCGGGAGGTTATTTTGGGTAACAGAGGTGTTCGGTGGCTTATCACCATTGCGATGATCGTTTTGGTGATTTTCGCCCTGCAACAGAAAAATTTCGGGAAATGGGGGGAGGCTCCTCAAACCCTTAGCTATTATCAATTTCTGAATGAGGTGAATTCAGGCAACGTTAAGAGTGGGGAGATTGAAAACAACCAGTTTACTGGAACATATTTGAAGCCGCCGGACGGGGTTAAGACCGACCAGTTTAATGTGGACCTCAACCCATCCCAGGAATCACGATATAAGCTTGAGAAACTGCTTTATCAGCATCATGTGGATTTCAAATTCTCATTCCCATTCATTTCAGGCGCAATTGGGAGTTTTCTTGTATACGGTCTTCTATCGTTTTTGATCATGGGCGGGCTTCTGTACTTCTTCATGCGCCAAGCGCAATCCGGCGGCAATCAAGCCCTGTCCTTTGGCCGTTCGCGCGCCAAACGGCTTGGTGAAAATGTGCCTAAGATCACTTTCGACGATGTGGCGGGGGTGGAGGAGGCGAAAACGGAGCTTGAGGAGATTGTCGAATTCCTTAAAAACTCCAAGAAGTTTCAAGCCTTGGGCGCGAAGATTCCTAAAGGCGTACTGCTCCTCGGACCTCCTGGATGCGGCAAGACCATGCTCGCGCGCGCAATCGCCGGAGAGGCGGGAGTACCATTCTTTCATATTTCCGGATCGGATTTCGTCGAAATGTTCGTGGGTGTCGGAGCAAGTCGAGTGCGTGACCTTTTCGATACCGCGAAAAGCAATCGACCGTCGCTGATATTTATCGACGAAATTGACGCCGTTGGACGCCAGCGCGGTGCGGGACTAGGTGGCGGTCATGACGAACGAGAGCAAACATTGAATCAGTTGCTCGTCGAGATGGATGGATTTGATGCGAATTCCGGCGTGATCATGATCGCAGCGACAAACCGCCCGGACGTGTTAGATCCTGCCCTTTTGCGACCGGGTCGCTTTGACCGTAGAATCGTGGTGGACGCCCCCGACGCGAGAGGGCGCAAGGCGATTTTCAAAGTCCATTTGCGCGGTAAGCCGCTTTCATTTGATACGAACGAGGAAGAGCGAGAGAAGGTGCTGGATAATCTCTCCAAGCGCACCCCCGGATTCACTGGCGCGGATATCGCCAACTTGGTGAACGAAGCCGCTTTGCTCGCAGCGCGACATGACAAGACTAAGATTACAATGGAGGAGTTCGAGCTATCCATTGATAGAGTTATTGCCGGTCCTGAACGCAAGAGCCGAGTTCTCAATGACGCCACTCGCAAGCGAACCGCCTATCATGAAGCTGGACATGCCATCGTTGGGGAGTTGCTTCCAAATGCGGATCCGGTCCATAAGGTCAGCATCCTTCCTCGAGGCATGGCGCTCGGCATCACGATCAGCCTGCCCGTGGAGGATCGGTACAATGTGACCAAATCCGAAATGGAGGATATGATCTGCATGGCTCTGAGCGGAAGAGTCGCTGAGGAGTTAGTCTTTGGGGATATCGATACAGGCGCGGCGAATGACTTGGACAAGGCGACAGACATGGCGCGAGCCATGGTGTGCGAATACGGGATGAGTGAAAGACTTGGCCCGTTGCGTTTGGGAAGACGACATGGGAATCCGTTCCTTGGGCGTGACCTTATGGAGGATCGTGATTATTCAGAGGATGTCGCAAAGGCGATTGATGAGGAGGTGCGTTCCATTATTGAGCGCAACTATTCCAGGAGCAAGGAACTTCTCTTGCAATACAGGGAAAAACTTGAGCTGATTACAGACAACCTCATAAAAAACGAGACGCTCGACAGAGAGGTTTTCCTTGCGCTGATGAATGGTGAAACGCCAGCATCGCTTTCACAGGATACCATTCCTCCTTCGGAGAACCAAAATACGCCCGAGCTCGGCGATCAAAGCTCCACTTCACTGGATACGCATTTTTATCCGGAGCCTGGTCCGGCGTAACCGGTCATTCTCTAAAGTGTACGACTATCAAGCAGGCGTGAGGATACGCCTGCTTGAATTGTGCAAAATGGACTTAACGGAACAGGTTATTGCAAAATTGGTGTTTCTGCATTTTCACCGAGTGTGATTTGCTGATTTTACATACACATCCGGTTGTTAGGAAAGAGGATATTTATTGGAACGTCATATACGTAATATCGCTATCATAGCGCACGTGGATCATGGGAAGACCACCCTTGTGGATGGTATGTTGCGTCAAGGGAATGTTTTTCGCTCCAACCAGAACATAGCCGAAAGGGTTATGGATTCGATGGATCAGGAGCGAGAGCGAGGCATCACAATAGTGAGCAAGAACACGGCGATACTCTATCATCCGGTGGATGCTCATCCCAACGACCCGGCGATAAAAATAAACATCGTGGATACTCCCGGTCACGCCGATTTCGGCGGAGAGGTGGAGCGAGTAATGAGCATGGTGGACGGCGCACTGCTGCTGGTGGATGCCGTCGAGGGACCGATGCCGCAAACACGTTTCGTGCTAAGAAAGGCGTTGCAAGCGGGATTAAGGGTTATTGTCGTCGTGAATAAAATAGATCGGCATGAAGCCCGCCCGGATTATGTCATTGATACGACCTTTGATCTTTTCGCCCAGTTAGGCGCCAATGATGAACAACTAGATTTCCCCATTATCTACGCCAATGCACTATCAGGTCTGGCTACTTATGATCCTGCAGAAGAGGGAGTGGATCTTCGACCGCTTTTCGAGACCGTTGTGAAACATATTCCCGCTCCAAAAGGTGATGCGGACGCGCCGCTAGCAATGCTTGTCAGTTCCCTTGATTACGACGATTATCGCGGGCGTATCGCCATTGGAAAGCTCTACTCAGGGTCGGTGGAAACGAACAAGCTGGTGATCTACGCAGGTCCGGATGGAGTGCAGAAACAGGGCAAGGTGGTTACGGTGTTTGTGTTTGAAGGATTGAAGCGACGCGAGGTGGATGTCGCCTACGCCGGAGAGATCGTCGCCATTACCGGCATAGCCGATGTGAATATAGGAGAGACCATCACTGACAGGAACAATCCCGTTCTCCTACCGATGACGCCTGTGGATGAGCCTACAATGCGGATGACCTTTGCAGTCAATACGTCACCATTCGCTGGGCGTGAAGGGACATACTCCACGTCTCGTAAATTACGGGAGCGATTGTTCCGGGAATTGGAAACCAATGTCTCTCTCAGGGTTGATGAAACGGATAGCCCTGACTCTTTTCTAGTGTCCGGAAGAGGGGAACTGCATCTGGCGGTTCTGATTGAATCTATGCGAAGGGAGGGGTATGAGTTGCAGGTATCCCAACCCGAGGTGATTTACAAAGACATCCACGGGGTGTTGTGCGAACCGATGGAAGAGGTGACCATTGATGTGAGCGAGGAGTTCCAAGGAGCGGTGATAGAACAGTTGGGGCGAAGAAAAGGGGAACTGGTGGACATGAATGCGCCAGGCGATGGTCATGTTCAGATGACTTACCATGTTCCCACTAGGGGATTACTTGGATTTCGTTCCGATTTTATCACCCTTACGAGAGGCAACGGAATTTTGAATACGCTTTTCGCCGGATACGAGCCGCTTGTCGGGGAACTCGGCGTGGAGAAAAGTGGCTCTCTGTTGGCATCGGAAACCGGATTGACCACATCCTTTGGATTGCATAATGCCGAATCACGGGGAACGCTGTTTATCGGACCTAACACCGAGGTTTACAGGGGAATGATCGTTGGTAAGCACATACGGGAAACGGACCTGGAGGTAAATGTATGCAAAACCAAGCACCTTACTAACATGAGATCCTCCACAAGCGATGTCGCCGTTCGACTGACTCCCCCTGTGGTGATGACGCTTGACAGAGCGATAGAATATATCGGTCCCGACGAACTCGTGGAGGTGACTCCCAAATCCATCCGAATGCGCAAGAGAATCCTCGACACCACGCAGCGTCGTCGAGAGGAGAGAAAAATGGAGACAACCGGAAAGCCCATGCACTAATTCACGGGAGTGAGCTTTTTGAGTGTTTCGGGCAATTCGGATTGCACCTGCTGCTCCAGTGAAGTGAGGGCGTTCGCCTCCTGCACTCTGCCCTCCTTCACACGAATTTCGACGAGACGGGTCAACCCCCATTCATAGCGAGTGACGAATTCATGCAGCACAACGGGGTTGATGCTTATCTGAAATATCTGCTGGTTCCGCACATGCCAAAACTGTTTGCAAAGCTTTAATCCCGTTTCTAAATCCTTCTCCGCCTGTGCTTTTTTCCCGTTAGTGAATTCGCATTGCGCCAATCCAAGAAATCCAACCGGGTATTGCCAGTCCGGTAACTCCGGTATCGCTTTGATTTGCCCTACGGGGCTGTAGTAGAGTTGTGTTAATTGCCGATAGGTTTTCTCCGCCGCGATCGTGTCCCCGATGGATGTTTGCGCCTCCGCAAGCGCCACCAAGTTCTCCAAATTGTGGGGGTCTTTTGCTTGCGCCAACGTATATTCTCTTATTGCGTCTTGATATCTTCCATGGCGCTGATAAAATTGCCCCGCTAAATAATACACTTTCGCGATTGGAATGGATCGTGCGAGTTTTGCATAGGTTTGATTGGCGGCTTCCGTCTGTCCCATGGCATCCTCCAACGCCGCAATGCGAAGTCCGTATCTTGAATCCAATGGGTTCACCGCTTCCGCTTTCTCATAGCTCGAAAGCGCGTCGGGATAATCCTGTTGCATCAACTCTGTCTCCCCCTGATATCCATCCAGACGCGATATCAGGTTCGACCCGCTAAAAAGCACGATAATAACCGCCGCAATCCCTATGACACCCGCCAGGATTAGACCGGAAGTGTGAATAATGCCTTTATTGGGTTCCTTGTCCGTGGTTTCCAAGGATTTTTTTGCAACGGTGTCCAACGAAAGAGCCAATCCGAACAGCGTTCCCATCACGAGGCAACTTACGGGAACGTAAAGATCCGAATCGACCAAGTTATGGAGGAACGCCCCAACCAATGCTGCGGATATTCCGGACCGCAGCAAATCCGTGCGGTACCAGCCTGCCGAATCCAAATCGCCAGTCGCGTTCCTAGTTGAAGAACGAAACGCTTGTGTATAAATGAAAGCGAATAGTAATAATCCCACAATCCCGCTCTCCGCAAGCAGCTGGAGGAACCCGCCATGGGCGTGCTGGGTGTATCCCACATACGCGAAACGCTGATATTTGTCATCAAAGGAACCGAGACCGAACCCGTTCAGAAGCTTGGCCTCAGCCATATTTAGAGCACCTCGCCAAGTGTAGATTCTAAAATCCAGGGAGTACGCTTCGCTCTTGGCGTTACGTAATCTCAGCCATACCGGGCCGGCAGCGATGATGCCCAAAATCGCCACAACGATGGCGATGCGAATGGCTCTTTGAATCGATTCCCCTCGTAATTGTCTTCGCCAAATAAGGATAACCGCAAAAAATGCAATCTCCATCAGAAACGCAGCCAAGCCAAATCTTGACTGCGTTAAAATCAGACAAACGGATTGAAGAATCAACGAGAGGATGCACCAGAGGCGTACTATGCGAGCGGTGAATAGAGGTAAGTTACGCTCTTTGATGCCCTGCAGAATAAATACGGCTATGGATATGGTGATGATGGTGAGGGTGATAGCGAATAGTATTTGACCGGCATGCAGGAAATAGAGTATCGAACCCGTTCCGAATGCAAGAAAAACGATACCGCCGATGTTCAAACCCGTCAAAACGATCAAATATCCCCAAGGTTTAGGGTGGGTTTCCGCGAAACGATGAAAGTCAAAACCAAGATGCATCGCGAGGGTTACGGGGATACTCATCAGCAGAAAACCCGCGAGAAAATCCGGATTGACGAAATTTCCGAATACCCTCCAGTTTTTATTGCCCGCCGCGAAATGGCTGAGATATTCATTGACGCCGAACAATGCCACGAAAGTGGACGCCAATAGGATCAAAAGAATGATTGGCTCGATTTTTCTGATATCCGTTCGGTTGCGGTAAATGATCCAAGCGATCATAAGGGCGCATGCGAATTGGCTCCAGACGGTTAGTCCGATGAAACGGTTCGATTCCGGATAGATGAATATGCCCGTCCAGAGAATAAACACGCTTAATACAGCGATAACCGAGTGATCCAATCTAAAACGGTCTTCATTGCGAAAAAGGGTGATCAATGCGGAGATTGAGACTAGAAGATAGATGACGGGCAAGATGAGATGATAGAGCAGAGATACGGGGTCGGAAACGTTGCCGGCCCGATCGTACAACATCCCTCCGCCAAAACCCATCAAAATCATGGAGATGTAGATAAGCCATAAAGGATGAAAAATCCCGGACTTTTTTGGATTTGACGCGAAGGGTGGATGATCCTTTTCCGGGCGGCTGGGTCTTCGTTTACTCATTCCTATTTGAGCCTTTTACGCAAATTTCTCCACTTATACCGTATTAATTGTCCGCTTGCGCGTGCGATCAATCCCGGTATAATGAATGGGCGTATCAAAATGAATGTGCTGCGAGCATAATGCTTTTTGTAAAACAGATACATGCTTTGATGGAAAAACCATGTCATGCGGGTTGGCACCTTGTCACTGCTTCTTCCAATTCGATGATATATTTTGGCATACGGATAGTAAGTCACTCGCCAACCCTGCTGGTGGGTGCGATAACACAAATCCACATCCTCGCAATACATGTAGAACCGCTCATCAAACCCACCAAGCGTTTTTAGAAGTTCCCTGCGAATCATCAACGCAGCTCCGGACAGCCAATCCACATCCCTCTCGGATTCATGATCCCAATCGTTCATAAGGTAATCACGAGTGTATCGGTTATGCGGAAATAGCCGTCCCAATGGGGTGTTACGGAAAAATCCGGCTGCGAGATTTGGAAATCGGCGGCAGGAATACTGCAAAGACCCGTCGGAGTTGAGTAGTCTTGGACCTATCACGCCGATATCCGAATGCTGTTTTGCAAAATCCACAATGCCATCCAGCGCACCTTCGGTTATGAGGGTATCCGAGTTAAGAAAGAGAATGAACTCCCCTCCGGCCGCTGGTATGCCGCGATTGTTACCTGCACCAAAGCCCATGTTCTTAGGATTTACAATGATTTTCACCCAGGGGCATCGCTCCGTGATCCGCTCCCTGCTTCCGTCCGATGAGGCGTTATCAACCACAATCACCTCAGTTTCGTATTTTGACGGATGCTCTTGAATGGATAGGAGGCATTTAATCGTATCCTCCTTGGTATTCCAATTCAATATGATGATGGATAGAACCAAACGTTCAAACCCCTCCTCGCTTAGACTTGAACACTCTTTTGTGTGTGACGAACCATGCCTGAAGATACGATGAGCCAAAAATAAACGGATAGAGAGGGGAATAAAATGAAGCGGGATGATGTTTGCGATAATATCTCAAAAGACCTTTGCGCGATTCCCACGCCATCTTACTTGGAAGCAACCGTGTGCTTCCGCCGCCGTAATGAATGATTTCGGGCTTCGGGGAAAACCAGATCGACCAGCCTTTTCTTTTCGCCCGACGACACCAGTCAACTTCATTGAAAAATATGGGGAAGTTCGTGTCCATATCCCCGACATCCCTCCACGCCTCCATTGAGAGAAGTAGAAAAGATCCCATGGGTTGATCCACCTCAATCAATCTATCGTACTCGAACCATGTCATACGATAGTGTCCGAAATATCGGTTTCGCGGCATCAGCAGACTCATTCCCATAATCTCCCACAAAATTGAAAGAGGATATGGAAAGCCTCTTACGGACCTTTGCAATGTTCCATCGGGGTGAATGAGCCGCACCCCCATGGCTCCGGCATGTTTCAGTGAGGAGAATACTTCCACACTGATTTGCAATGCATCGTCGGGAAGGAGAACGTCCGGATTTAAGAGCAGAAGATAAGTTCCCTTGGCTATTCTTGCGCCTTGATTGTTGCCTTCCGCATACCCCATGTTAACTCGGTTTCGAACAAGAGTCACATCGGGATATGTTTCGAAAACTCTATCGGCGCTGCCATCTTCCGAGGCGTTATCCACCACGATCACCTCGTATGGGAATTGGGTTCGGCTGGAAAAAATGGATTTTAATGCGGATAAAAGATATTCGCTCGTGTTCCAGTTCACTATGATTATGGAAAGCGTGGGAACCTCGCTTCGCGGATTCAGGGATGAGTTTGAAATCACCTGTTCCAATCCAATCCCTCGAACAACGCTTGAATGTCTTCGACGAAGTAATGGGGCGCTTCAGGTTGGAAATATGATTTGGGACGCCCTTTAAGCAATCCCACCGTGGAAATTCCAGCTTTTTTGCCGGCGCTGATATCCATCCAATGATCGCCCACCATGCACGACGAAGCTGGCTCCCCGCCGGATAGATGGATTCCGCGCAGCAGATGATCCGGATGAGGTTTTGGATGAGGAATATCCTCGCGAGCGAGCAACAAGTCGTATGGAAGATTGCATTGCGCCATCAACTTGAGCGCCACGTTCCGATTATTTCGGGTAACCACGCAAACGTTTACTCTCCTCGATTTTAATTCCATGAGAAGCTCTCTGGCTAACGGAATGTTTGTCGGATGTGCGCACTGAGAGTTTTCCATTTTTTCCATCAAACCGTCAGCCTCTTTTTTCAAGGATACGGCCGCGTGATGCTCGCCCCGACTTTCAAGGTAGTCGCAGGCGGATACAATGGCTTGGAGAATATCCATATCCTCACGTATGCTATCTTCCTCCTCAATGTATCGCGAGATGATGCCCCTTACTCCACGTCGCATCTCCGAGAAATCGATATGCGTCTCGACCAAAGTGCCGTCAAGATCGAATAAAACCGTTCTGAATTGTGCCAAATTGACCTTCACGGCATCATTATAACGTAGAGGACGTTCAGGCGTCAATGAACGTAAAACAAGCATTCCGTTCAGGCACCCCTGTGACTAGTTGATGGAAAGAATTCCATACATGCGAACATGTGCGCATGTACTTGTCGATGTGGCTGAGCCTTCTAATTGCAGGTATCAAATGCCAAAAATCACCGCCAAGATGCGTATCGGGATCTATCACATTTGAAATTTGCCAATCCCAAAAGTCGCTTCGCGTCTACCAGTGATGATTCATGTAGCCGTAGGGGAGGAAAAAAATGAAGAAGGAATTGTTGACGCTCCTCGCTCCGCTGTCAATGATATTTACACTCTCTCCATTCCCTTGCAACGCCATGGGAAAAGTGGGATATCTCTCCATCGCGACGATGTTCTCCACCTCCTTGATATATGCGGGGGTGTCCAATGGCGTGGATAAATCATCCTCGCCTAACAAGAAACCCAAGACCAAGGTTTCATCAAAATCAACGGCGAAACCATCCGGAACGAAGCCTGATGGTCCCGCACCGGGCAAACCGGCGGTGATATGCCCCGGCAGCGAGGGAAATGTATTGACGCCAAAACCGTTGAGCGCCGCAAATGATAAAGTCGGATGCGATTATACCGGCTTGATCATCGACGCCACCGGGTTGAAAATAGATCGTTCGATGAGCCCCAAAATCCGGCGTGCGGATGGAAGCGTGATATGGGCGGGTGATGACGCCAACCCCGATTTTGTCATAGATAAAGGCATCGTTGGTTACGCCATCAGTATGTCCGTTGCGAAAAGTAACCCGAGAGCCGGGACCAATCCTCTCATCATTCGTGCGGTTGCAAGATATAACGGGGATAATTTTCACAGTGATCCGGAAATCTCCATGAAAGATTCAAACCTGCTCATTCAAGCGGCTTCAAAAGACGGATTCCTGAAGAAATTCGACGTGATTTTTCTCATCAATTAAGGGGTATGGTCCATCGGGTGATAAAACCGAAAGGGGTATATAACTCCGTGAAGAGGGGGAAGGATTCCCCCTCTTCACCGTTTCTCATATGACGGACGGGGAAGCGTTCAGTTTCGCTCTGCGTTTGGAGATGGTTCTTCCCGCCATTGTCGCTCGCATCATCAGTCTCGCTCTGTGCAGTCTGGAGCGAACCGTTCCCACTGCGCAACCTAGTATTTTTGATGCTTCATCATAGGACATCCCTTCCACATCGGTGAGGATGACGGTTTTCCGAAACGCGGGTGGCAATGCATTCAACGCACCCTGTATCCTCTCATCCATCACCTCTTTCAGCACCTGATTTGCGGGATCGGAATCCACGTCGGGGATTTCGCTGAACATGGTATCCCCGTCATTTCCCTCGATTGGGGTGTCCAAGGAAAGGGGAGCTATCTTCGGACGGGCGCGTAAAGTGTCCACAAAAAGATTGGAGATGATTCGAAACAACCATCTGTCGAACGGTCTGGTGGAATCATAATGCTGGAATGAGCGATAAACTCGTAGGAACGCCTCCTGAGTGAGGTCCTCGGCATCCTCCTGATTTCCCGCAAGGCGGTATGCGAAGGAGTACGCTTTGCGGTAATGGCTCTTCATTAACTCTTCGAAACTCGGCGCTGGTGACGGCTTGGTGTTTTCAATGGAATAGCTGTTCATTTGTTCTATCCTTTCGCGGATATTGTACGGAACGAACTTATGGTGATATGTTGTCAATCCTTAGCTTCATTAAATATCATCAATTAAATATTAATCCAAAATAATATCATTGTCAAGGGCTAAGATAAAATATTTTTTGGTTTTTTTTCTTGGAGATGTCAAGAGGCGCGAATTAGGTTGCTTTTGGAGAGCTGCACACGGGTAAAGGATACAGGGAGAATGCAATGAGTGAGACGAAGAAGTTTATTGCGAAGCTTCCAAATCCAACATCGATAGCCCGCCCGCATAGTCCGTGGTCACGATTCTTCTGATCTCGGAGAGTTGCTTTACGGCGGAGGAGACACGCGTCACCGCTTCGAGGGAGGCGTGAATTCGTCGCTGAACATCCGTATCCTCCGTTTCGGCGAGGATATCTTCCAAAGTCATGCTGATAATGAATAAGGGGTTGTTGATTTCATGGTTTAAGGTTACAGCGAGTTGTTTCACCGCATCCAGTTTCGCCTCGTCTGCTTTTTGCTGAACGCCTGTTTCAGTGAATGTGGCGGAGGCGACCGGGAGGCAGTAGTACAAGAAACAGCTCTCGTTCCTTGAACCGAGTTGAAGGGGAGTGGCGTTCAAATGATATTTCAGCGCTACGCTGTATTCCTGGTTGGGATAATAGATCGCCTGGATAGCAGAACATCTGTTTCGCAGAATTTTTTCATGAACCTGATCGAATGTGGGTTTAGCGGATTGCCAGATGTGATCGGTTAATTTTTCGCCTTGAATATTCGGGCATTTCATACAGGCGTCATCATGAAGGCTCACCAAGCTTCCGAATGCGGTGTTCAAAAAGATAACTTTCATTTCCTCGCTGACGGCGCATATTGGGATCGGCAAAAGCGATACAATGCGCGTCATCATAATGGAAATAGGGTCGTCCGAGTTTGTTTCTTGTGGAATTGGCATATTATCGGTCACTTGAATTGTTTTGTATGAGCTTGTGTTTAAAGAATGTACATTATAGTTCATGTCTCTACGTATATGTGCGTCAAGCAAGATATGAAAAAGGATTTTTAAGATAAACTATCTTGGCTCATAATCCTTAAGGCAACATTAGTTATACTTTATCATAAAAAACCCGATTTCTGATATCCAAACCAACCGAAAAACGCATATCGTGTTTCAGAATTATCGCTTTGTTTGATAACCAATGTTTTTATAGCTGGGCGGGAGTGGTTCAAAAAGTCTTACAAGAGGAAAACAAGAAACAACCACCACCGCCCAGCTATCCTTCCGATGCTTAAATCTGTACGGAACCGGAGCGAATTGTATTATATTGGCGAGATGACTTTCGTCTGATATCCATTCACGTACTTCACTACCACCTCGTAATACGCGGTGGCGTTTGTGACTGTAAGCTCCACCTCCGGATTTTGATTGGTGATGGTTTTCTCCAACAAGGCGTTCTGCTTGTTATCCAGTAACGCGAACGTGATGGATTCCACATCCTTCCTGTTTCCGTCCCATTTAACCACCAGCTTGCTGCTTGAATTATAATGTGCGCTAATCGTATCTCCGATTCGCCCTGGGTTAGTCGGTTTCGGTGTGGCGGCTGTTGGTTCTCCCGGTGCGGGGTTCACCGGTGATTGCGGGTTCATATTCGGCCGCTGCATATAGGCATTCGGACCGCCGTATGGATACCCCCCCATAGTCTGCGGCGGTAGTGGGTAGGGAACCGCCTCATATCCGCCGGGAGTGGGAACATACGTCACTCCATATCCGCCATATGGGTTATAAAACATATTGTATGGGTTGTATGGGTACAGGGATGGTCCGAGAGTGGATACGATCGGGGCGCCGCCGAAATGCGCGCCACCAAATCGAAAGCCGCTGTTCAATCCAAACCCGAATTGAGCTGCGGCGGGCTTGACGCCAATAAGCAATCCCATGATCAAAAGAGAGATGGTGACAATCCAGAATTTTTTCATTTTACACCTCCGTAAGGCGCTTCTTTCCAATACCAAGACTTTCATGCAATCGCTTGTGTTCCTCAATGGAGCGATAGTTGTCTGAAAATCGTAACTCTCTAGGTATTAGCGAAATTCAGGATATCATGCTACTGTTATGCTATCAGGACGGCTACGCATCAGACTGAGTGAATTTACCGCTATTTGCCTATTCTAATTATCAATACCATTGCTTTTTGTTGGAAGTTTCACTTCATTTTTGTGCACTCACATTGGGTTTGACAGCCTGTGTATATGGAAGTTAATCGTTTCTTATCATAAGCACAAATCATGGGCGGAGGGTTGAAATGCGCAGCCTCGATTTGAAAATATGGGGCTTAAACGGGGTGTAGCGGGTATACTCCATTATACGAATATTAAGACATCGATTTACTGAGGCGTTAGGCTACTTCGTGCCGACAAAAGGAATGCAGGCTTTTGGAAATCGAGAATACAATGAGGCGTAAAATGATTGATTTAGAGGCTCGCAAATCCACATGGCGCACCAAGGTGGGTTTGGCTGAGATGTTGAAGGGCGGAGTGATCATGGATGTCGTCACTCCGGAACACGCGAAAATCGCCGAGGATGCAGGCGCGGTGGCGGTTATGGCGTTGGAAAGAGTTCCGGCGGATATACGCGCTCATGGCGGCGTTGCGAGAATGTCCGATCCAAGGATGATAAAGGAGATAATGGCGACGGTATCCATACCGGTGATGGCAAAGGCTCGCATCGGTCACATCGCTGAGGCGCAGGTTCTTGAGGCTCTTGGAGTGGATTTCGTGGATGAAAGCGAAGTTCTCACCCCTGCGGATGAGCAATATCACATCAATAAGCATGCTTTCAAAGTGCCTTTTGTTTGCGGGTGCAGAGACCTTGCAGAGGCGTTACGCCGTATTGGCGAGGGCGCCGCGATGATACGCACCAAGGGAGAAGCAGGCACCGGCGATGTCGTTGAGGCTGTGAGGCATATGCGTGCCGTGATAGGCGGAATTCGCCGTCTTCAGGGACTTGCCGAAGAGGAGTTGATGACCGCTGCAAAGGAGATGGGGGCGCCATACGAGTTGGTGCTTGAGGTTCATCAGACCGGTAAATTGCCCGTTCCTAACTTCTCCGCAGGCGGTATCGCCACTCCCGCCGACGCGGCTTTGATGCGACAGCTTGGCGCCGAGGCGCTCTTTGTGGGATCGGGTATTTTCAAATCCTCCGATCCAATTGCACGTGCCAAGGCGATTGTTACGGCATGCACCTATTTCGACCAGCCCGCCAAAATCGCCGAGGTGTCCGAGGGATTGGGTGAGCCAATGACCTCTATCGACTTGAGGCAATTGGACGAGAAGGAGTTGCTTGCCAGGAGAGGTTGGTAGCCTCATCTCTGGAAGCATGGGGGAATTCCTCCATGCGCCATTCATTTCAACCGGATAGCGCACATTCTTTTCGGAGGAAATGAAGGTTTTGCATGACAGCGGGAACGATTTTACCAGCCCGTTGATATAACTATCATCGAACGTCACTACGCCATTAAGGAGAGGGATAGCCATGCCAATTGTGACAATAAGCGTGGACTGCGAGTCCGCCGTATCGGGGAAATGTTACGCCAAGGAGTTGGTTCGTGTCGCCGAGGAATACACCGTACCGCTCACTTGGCTTATTTATGTGTCTGAAAAAGACCCCATGTCCAATGTCAATCTCTATCATACCGAATATTATCACCGAATTCCGGCTTGGCATGAGATCGGGTTGTTGTTGGAGTTCCAAAACAGCGCGGGGTACATTGCCGATCCGGAGGAAAGAGCCAAGGCCATTCGGATGGGAAAGGATGTGCTGAAACAGTGCCACGTCAAACCCACCAGTTTCCGTGCGCATAATTTCGATCTTTTGCCGGATGACATCAAAGCGCTGGAGGATATCGGTATTCTCGTGGATGCTTCCGCATGCCCCGGCGCGGAGGATAAACACGCAGTGGCTTGGCCTGAGGGACCGGTTCAACCCTATCATCCCTCATGCAAAAACCTAAGCGAAATTGGAGACGCCTCCATTCTTATGGTTCCACTTGCCACATGCAAAGGCAAGGCTGGATATCTGGACATGGGGTGGGAGAAGCTTCAGCCGATTGTGGAGCATAACCTAGCGAATAATGAAGTCACGCATCTGGCCCTTTCGGACAATGTGGACAATGCTGAAACGCTGAAAAAAACGCTGCAATTCTGCAAGAGCAAAGGCGCCTCATTTGTGAGCCTTACCTATTTGTACAATCGATAATCGCCTTATTGGAAGATGAGTGGAGGGATGAGATTAAACAATTCCGTTTTGGCGGAATATGAAGCCGTCAAAACCGGTTGCGCATGGATTGAGCGAAGGGACAGAGGCGTACTCGTCGTTACCGGGGAGGATCGCCTCTCTTGGCTTCAATCGCTATTAAGCAATGACATTCGTTCGCGAAACACCTCTTGTGATGCGATCCCTGCGTTCCTATTGAATCCCTCCGGTCATATTTTAGCGGACATCAATGTTGTGTTGCGCACGGATGATGCGATTCTAGATATTCCGCGCATCGTCCTGGATCGCACTCTTAAATATCTGAATCGATACATTATAGAGGAGCGCGTTCAGGTAACCGATCAAAGTGGCAACCTTTTTGTTTTCACTCTTTTAGGCGCCTCGACGTGTGAGAAAATCACCTCTCAATGCACCATGGGGAATTCATGCATCGTGTCTTCGGATCATACAGGATATGGCCAGTATGATATTTACATTCCGGCAGATCTGACGCTAAATTGTTTTCAACTCTTGGAGAAAGCCAATATACGGCAAGTCTCGGACCAAGCGGCGGATATTTTGCGAATCGAAGCGGGTTTGCCGAAATACGGTGTGGATATGGATGAATACACTCTCGCTCCTGAATGTGACACTATCAATCGGAGAATCTCCCTGACAAAGGGATGCTACCCCGGACAGGAAGTGGTGGCGCGGATTGTTTCCAGGGGGCATGTGAACCGATCTCTCTGCGGATTCCGGATCGATTCCCCTTCAATCCCTTCTTCTCGCACGAAACTTTATTTTAGAGAGGGGGATTCCACGGTGGAAGCCGGATGGATAACAAGTGCGGTTTATTCTCCGTCGATGGATTCGATGATCGCTTTGGGATATGTTCGCAGGGAATATTTCTCTGAAGGGTTGCGTCTGGTCTCCTCCGATGAAGAGCTGAGCGTCGAAGCCACCGTCGCTCGACTTCCATTTCTCGTCTCGAACGCGCAATAAACGTTCATCCGCAATTCGAACCTGATATAATTAAAAGAATAGATGCAGTTCGATACTATCATAGGAGGTGGTTTCAATGCGTTCCGATACCATTAAGAAGGGATACGATCGCGCAGGGCACCGAGGATTGCTGAAAGCGACCGGAGTGACCGATGCGGATATGAAAAAGCCGTTTATTGGCATAGCAAACTCTTATACGGATATCGTCCCCGGACATATCCATTTGAACAAGTTCGCCGAGGTGGTGAAAGCCGCCGTCAGGGAGGCGGGTGGAGTTCCATTCGAATTCAACACCATCGCGGTGGATGATGGCATTGCCATGGGGCATCTGGGGATGCGCTATTCATTGCCAAGTCGGGAGCTAATAGCGGACGCCGTGGAGACCATGGCGACGGCGCACTGCTTTGACGCTCTTATCTGCATTCCCAACTGCGATAAAATCACTCCCGGCATGCTTATGGCGGCGGTGAGAGTGAACATCCCAACCATTTTCATCAGTGGCGGCCCTATGCGTGCAGGCGTTCTGCCGGATGGCACGAAAACAGATCTCATCACAATATTTGAGGGAGTGGGCAAACTCCAATCCGGCGAGATAACCCCCGAGCAATTAAAAGCCTTGGAGGATATCTCCTGCCCGGGATGCGGTTCTTGCTCAGGCATGTTCACAGCCAATTCCATGAACTGTCTCATGGAGGCTATCGGCTTGGCGTTACCCGGCAACGGAACCACGCTCGCAGCCGACCCGGCGAGAAAAGAGTTGGCGCGTGCGGCTGCGCGGCAGATAATGGTTCTTCTTGAAAAGGATATCAAGCCTCGCGACATCGTCACACCCGAAGCGATAGATAACGCTTTTGCGCTGGATATGGCGATGGGGGGCTCCACGAACACTGTCTTGCACACGTTCGCCTTGGCGAAGGAGGCTGGAATTGATTATCCGCTCGCTCGTTTGAACGAAGTGTCCGCTCGGGTGCCGTGCATATGCAAGGTGGCTCCGTCACGATCGGATGTGCACATTGAGGATGTACACACTGCAGGGGGAGTGAGCGCCATTCTGAAAGAGCTTTCAAAGAAAGCCGGAGTACTGCATACGAAAACGATCACGGTTACAGGGAAAACCTTGGGAGAGAACGTGATGGATGCGAAAGCGCCGGACGGTAACGTCATCCGAACGGTGGAGGACCCCTTTACGACGGATGGAGGTTTGGCGGTGCTATTCGGCAATTTGGCGCCTGATGGATCCATCGTCAAATCTGCGGGGGTCGCACCGGAGTGTTTCACCTTCGAGGGAGAAGCCGTTGTCTACGAATCGCAGGATGAATGTCTCGCCGCATTGGATCGTCGCGAAGTGAAGCCTGGGCATGTGGTTGTGATTCGGTACGAAGGACCCAGAGGCGGTCCTGGCATGCCTGAAATGCTCTCCCCGACCTCCATGATCAAAGGACAAGGGCTTGGAACCAAGGTGGCTTTGATAACGGATGGTCGTTTCAGCGGGGGCACAGCAGGTACCTGCATCGGGCATATCAGCCCTGAGGCAGCTGAAGGCGGGCCGATCGCGTTGGTGCGCAATGGTGACCGCATCCTCATAGACATACCCAATCGCACGATTACACTGAAAGTTCCAGATGAGGAGTTGGAGCGTCGTCGCAAGGAATGGGTCAAACCGGCGCTTAAAATAACCACGGGATGGTTGGGCCGCTATAGCCGAATGGTGACCAGCGCCAATAAAGGCGCGGTTCTCGAATGACTGAGAGATGCGGAGGGATATATACTAAAGGATGTATCCCTCCCGCATTTAACAACATGGCTTAAGAGGAGGCTGGAATGCGCTTACAGTTGTCAGATGACCCATATGAAAAGGGACCTGAACCCAACTGGGGGAAAAGAGGGGTATGGAGAGCGCGATGGGTGGCTCACCCGAATCTTCCCGAAACGCCTTTCGTGACGGCGTATCGCCTGAAATTTTATTTGCCTCAAGACGAAACAATTCGTTTTCACGTTACCGCTGACGAGCGGTACCTGCTTTTTCTGGATGGCGATCAAATCGGACGCGGAAGCGAACGCGGCGACGCGCTTCATTGGTTTTACGAAACCTATGAAGCGCCACTGAAAGCGGGGGATCATCTCATACTCGCCAAGGTTTGGTCCTTGGGGGAAGGAGCCGCGTTCGCCCAGATGTCTCTTTTCCCCGGTTTTCTTCTTTCACCTCAGGAGGCGCAATTCTTCCCGCTTCTAGCCACCGGCGAGGCTCCGTGGGAGGCGATTATTCTTTCCGGGTATGAATTCATTGACCCCATTTCAGCGTGGGGAACCGGAAAGAACCTGTTTCTTCGCGGTGAATCCATGAATTGGGATGCGGAAAAAGGGTTGGGAGAAGGATGGCTGCCCGTGAAGCTTTTGGATTATGGGGCGAACGCCAATACACGGAATGAAACCGCTCCCACACACATGTTGTTGCCTGGCATCCTGCCTCCAATGCTGGAAAGGGATATCCTTACCGGTATAATACGCCATGTTTCAAAACTGGATTCGTTCGAAACACACGCCATACCCGTCCGTTCAACGGATAATATCGCAGCAGAGGTGGAAGCCTGGGGAAATCTGATTATAGGGAACTCTCCTCTTGTTATTCCCCCTCATACAAAACGCCGAGTGATCTGGGATCTACAAAACTATTACTGCGCCTACCCCGATATCGTCGTGTCGAGAGGTGCTGGCGCGACCGTGCGAATTCACTGGCAGGAATCCCTTTATGAAAAGCACGGAGAGCCTCACAAGGGCGACAGGGATGAAATCGAAGGGAAATATTTCCTCACCGTGTGGCACTATACGGATGGCGTGGGGGATACCTTCAGACCGGATGGTGGTGCAAACCGGTGTTTCACAACTCTGTGGTGGCAGGCGGGCAGGTATGTCGAGATATGCGTCGAGACGAAATCCCAGGAGTTGTGCTTCGAATCATTGAAGTTGAGGGAAACGAGATATCCTTTGGAATTGGAGAGCCGATTCGATTCCTCCGACCCCGAATTAGGGGATATCACTCCAATTGCGTTTCGCGCCCTGCAGATGTGCAGCCATGAAACCTACATGGATTGTCCCTTTTACGAACAACTGATGTATGTCGGCGACACTCGTTTGGAGGCGTTGACCACCTATATGGTCACGCATGACAGTCGACTTCCTCGCAAGGCTTTGAGGATGTTTGATGCGTCCCGTTTACTCTCCGGGCTCACGCAATCCCGATATCCATCCCGTGTTCGACAGATCATTCCGCCGTTTTCGCTTTGGTGGGTGGCGATGGTTAAGGATTATCTCCTGTATCGAGGCGAACCGGATTTTATCGCCACGTTGATGCCAGGCGTTCGAGGCGTGATGGACTATTTTCTCTCACTGAGAAATACCGAGGGTTTGGTGAAGGCCCCGAACGGCTGGAATTACATGGATTGGGCTCCCGAGTGGAACTCCGGAGTGCCGCCGGACGGACTTGATGGGGTAAGCGGAGTGATCAACTGGCAGTTCGCGTATGTTTTGCGAATGGTTTCCGAATTGGAGGGTTGGTTTGGCGAAAGGGAGTTGCAGCAACGCGCTGTTCGACTATCCAAAGAAATTGCATCCGCCATTCACTCGGCTTTTTGGGATGAGCGCCGGGGGATGTATGCGGATGATCAGGGGAAGAATCATTTTTCCGAGCATACACAGTGCCTCGCAATTTTGAGTGATTTGCCGGATGCTAAAACATTGGAAAGAGTGACACAGGGGCTTCTTACAGCCCAGGATTTAACGCGAACCACCATTTACTTCAGTCACTATCTTCTCGAAGCGTTTTACGCCATAAATCGACCGGATAGGCTGCTCAATCGTTTGGATCAGTGGAAGGCATTGAAGCGATTCGGATTGAAAACCACCATCGAACATCCCGAACCATCTCGTTCGGACTGTCATGCCTGGGGGGCGCACCCGATATTTCATTTTCATAGTTCATTGCTCGGAGTTCGTCCGGAATCTCCCGGATTCGCAAGAGTGCGCGTCGCCCCGCAAATGGGCTCTCTTGAATGTTTGAGCGGCTCGATCCCACATCCCAAAGGGGAGATAAATGTGGATTTACGTAAGCAAGAGAATGTATTGAATGCGAACATCACCCTGCCGAAAGAGGTTACGGGGGTATTCATATATAACGGAAAGATGTATGATCTATCGGATGGTCTTACAAAATTATGTGTTTTATAAAGAGGTAATTGCAAAATTCAGAAAATGAGGCTATTATCGCTCATTTCACGCTCGGCTAAATACCTTCAAACGAATTTTGCAATTACCTGTAAATAATACATGAGGATGCGGTTGGGAAATTGGCGTCATTCCAGTGATGCGAAAACTGGTTTCACATAAAAGGAGATGAAAGATGGAGACGAAGATTTACACGCTGCCTGAACTCCCTTATTCTTATGAGGCGTTAGCACCGTTTCTTACGGAGAACCAACTACGCTTACACCATGACAAGCATCATTCCGCTTATGTCAATGGCGCGAACGCAATCCTTCAAAGGATGGATAAAGCCAACAAAGAGAACTCCGACCTTGATATGAAGGCCACATTGAAGGAACTCTCCTTTAACGTTGGGGGGCATCTGTTGCATTCGTTGTTCTGGGAGAACCTTGCGCCGACCGGGGAGTCTGGCGCACCGGAGGGGCTGATCGCAAGAACGATAGATGAGGAGTTCGGTTCGTTGGAGAGGTTAAAAAAACTTTTCACTCAGACCGCAGTGAGCGCTGAGGGGTCCGGATGGGCGGCTTTGACGTTTTGCAAAGCCACCAAGCGTCCTCTCATCATGCAGGTTGAAAAGCACAACGTCAATGTTTATCCGATGTTTCGAATATTGATGGTGTTGGATGTATGGGAGCACGCCTATTACGTCGATTATCGAAATGAGCGCGCGAAGTATGTGGAAGCTTTCTGGGGCAATGTGAACTGGCGGGAGGTGAACCGACGACTTGAGGATGCCCTCGCCCATTGATTGAAAACCTCGGACGGATCTGGCATGGCGCGAGATCCGTCCGATTTGCTTTTAATCCGCAGGGGACGCCTTTACCTCGGCGGGTACGTCACGATGAAAATATGCAAGTGCCACCGCAATAAAGATTGGCAACGCACCTGCGATAATAAAGGTTAAATCTCCGATAATGCGCAGCCACTCAAGTGAGTGAAAGGTTCCGGACATAAGGTAAGTGATTTGCCGTGCATACCAGTAGCCATGAGTCATCGACGCCTTGAGTTGCAAGACTCCCGCCGGGAAGAGATCGAGCAGCACCATCAGGATCAGCCCAATGTTAGACCCCCAGAATCCGAGCCTGACGTATTTTTGCGAGCGTTCCCACGCTTTGTCACTTTGCATCGCTCTCATGCAAAACACCATGACCGCGATCGCCAATTCCCCGAAAACCCCGAATAGCGCCGCATGCGCGTGATTGGGCGTGAGATTGGTTCCGATCTCGAAATAGGAGATGATGGGAAGATTGATCAGGAACCCGAATATCCCGGCGCCCACAAAATTCCAGAACCCCACCGCCATCAGGAAATAGATCGCCCACTTTTGCGATGCGGCGACGGGATTGATGAACTTGAAATTATCATCGCGCGAGAGGCGGATAAAATCCGATGCGTCAAGGGTGAGTAGGGTCAACGGTATGATCTCCATGGCGGAAAAACAGGCGGCGAGCCCCATGTTGAATGTGCTTTGACCGGTGAAATACCAGTGATGCCCCGTTCCGACGATACCCGCTCCGAGGTAGAGAATCGCATCCAGGTAGACCACTCGGGTCGCCGTAAGGGTGCTGATTAATCCTAACTGGTTGAAGATGATCGCCACTAGAACCGTAGCGAACAGTTCAAAGAAACCTTCCACCCAAAGATGAATGATCCAGAAACGCCAGTTGTCTATCACGGCGTAATTCGTATGCGTTCCGTAAAACATAGCGGGCAGGTAAAAAATCGGAATGGCAACCGCAGTGTAGAGAAACAGAGAGGCGAGTTCGCTTTTTTCAGGGTTTTTTATCGCTGGACGGAGGGCACGAAACATGAGAAATATCCATCCTATTAAACCGACCGCCAGTAAAATCTGCCACAGCCTGCCTAATTCCAAGTATTCGGACCCCTGATCTCCCAACCAGAACCATAAATGGCCTAACAGGTTGTTGATTCCTAAATACTCGCCGAGAAAACTGCCCAAAACCACGATAAGCAGGGCGGCGAATAATATATTGACTCCCAGTTTCTGTTTAGGCGGATCGCCGCCTCCCACTCGCGCCGCAAGAAACAATCCTCCCGCCACCCACGCCGTTGCGATCCAAAAAATCGCCATCTGCAAATGCCAAGTGCGAAGAATCGTCCATGGGAGTAATTTAGCCAGATCAAATCCGTAAAAACTGCCCGATTCCACTCTGAAATGAGCCAATGCCCCACCGAGAAACACTTGAACCAGGAACAGAGCGGCGACAATCAGGAAATATTTGCCTGTCGCTCGTTGACTTGGAGTGAGTTTCCACGGCTCCGCTCTCTCCGGATGCGTGAGTGTGGAATGATCCCCCTTCCAGCCCAGATAATCGAACTTTCCCACCGCGAAAAGAACGCCACCCAGCCCTACCAGAAAAGTAATAAGGCTTAATGCGCTCCACAGATAGGTTGAAACGTTCGGAGTGTTGTCGACCAGCGGTTCATAGGGCCAGTTGTTGGTGTACGAGTAATCCTCTCCAGGTCGATTTGCAACCGTCGCCCACGCCGCCCAAGCGAAAAAGGATACAAGGTCTTGTACATCGAGATCGTTGGGGATATACTTGGGCGCCAATCCCGGAGCCGGCTGAGAGCCATCAAAAAAACGCCGCCATTTGACCTGCTCGAACTGATACGCGGTAACTTCCGGCGCAGTGAAGGTAAGTTGATGAAGAGTTGCATCGTATCGGTTTCGCTTGATGGAACTCTTCAATGTTCCGTCAACCCCGGCAAGTTCCAAGGGGGTAAGGGTATCGAGCGGCTTTCCGTAATCGCTCTGAGCGAGTGCGTCTTGATAGATCAAGGCTTCATCATGCAAGTAGGCTGCGGAGAAATCAGGGCCAAGATACGCTCCGTGTCCCCAAAGGGTGCCGTAATCCATCAGGTCGTATTTGAAGAAAACGCTCTCTCCATGCAATATTTGCGCTTTTGTAAAGAGAACCTTGCCGCTTTGGTCCACGACGGAATCCGGGATTGGGGGGGCATTGGTGTATGTGAGGATCGTGACAGCGATTAGCAGTGAAAAACCGATGATCATTACGAGTATGATGGAATGACGCCACCATGGGGAAAGTCGAGGATGCGAGGTTTGCACCGCCATAATTCACCTCCATTGGCTTATATGATAGTTGATGCAATGTGCATTTTGGATACGGGAATGGATCGCATTGATACAGACAGGCATAACGCCGCCCTAATCACTACGACAGGATGATGTCAGTAATCGTGATATACATTTGTTTTCATTGTACAAGCATATTAAGAAAATAGCAACATTAAATAACTCGTTTCGCCCTTGCATTGGCTCGTAAAGTGCGATGTTGGCACCAATTGCTTCTCCGTAAGTGAAATCCATTCCGAAGATGGTAATGAGAGAAAAAAAAGTTTCGTATACTTAAAAAGTTGGATGTAGGATTTTTTGGGGTACCATATATACAACTTGATCGTTTAAGAGCCTGCGATTGTGATAAACTTCACAACCGCATTTTTCGGAGATGAAATGCTAGGGTCATATATTCCTCTGCTTGTCATGCTCATTGTGGCGTCTTTGCTCGGCATAGGTATGGTGGGAGCCTCGTTTTTTCTCGGTCCAAAAAGAGCCACCACATATAAATCCTCTCCCTATGAATGCGGGATGACTCCCGTTGGGGATGCCAGAGAGCGTTTTCCCGTTCAATTTTATCTGATCGCCATGCTCTTCATCATATTTGATATCGAAACCATCTTTCTCTATCCCTGGGCGGTTACTTTCCGAATGCCGGGTAACACACAGGCTTATAAGTTTTTTCTGTTAGGAGAGATGGGCGTTTTCGTGCTGATCCTGTTTGTCGGCTACTTTTACATCATCGGCAAGAAGGTGCTTGATTGGAGCGCGGATCAGGAGAAGATCATCGAGAGCGAGGACCTGTCCATTCTAAAGCCCAGACCCTCAATTCGATTTGGCAACGAGGATAGCGGTCCCGTTCAACTCTCCGCGAAGGTTACTGAGAAAGATAAGGTAACCGCTTTTTCCGGCGGTAACAAATAGGAGCTTTAGTGATGACGGAATCGACTCCAAACGACACGAACGATACCAAGCCTAAGGAGTGTATCGAGGTGCGGAAAATCCGCGAGACGTATCCTGATGCCATTCTGGAAGTCAATGAATTTCGCGGCGATACGCGTATCACCATCAATAAGGAATATGTTCACGATGTAATCCGTTTGATGCGGGATGATCAGGAACTGGATTTCAATTTCTTCTCCGAGTGCCTAGGTGTTGATTATCTGAATACACAAGAGGGTGGGTATGCCCTAGGAAAAGACCATCGGTTTGAGGTGGTTTACAACCTCTACTCTTTACCGGATAAGAGGACTGGAAGAGGACGAAACAGACGCATCTTTATTAAGGCGGCTATCCCGGAGGATGATTGCAGCGTTACGTCTGTCACCGATATCTATCCTGGAGCGAATTTCCCGGAGCGTGAAATCTATGATATGTTTGGTATCACTTTCACAGGACATCCGGATTTGAGAAGGATATTGATGTCGGATGACTGGATTGGTCATCCTCAGCGCAAGGATTATCCTTTGGGCGGGGAGCGCGTGCAGTTCCCTGATGGCAAGTTTGGCCCATCCGTTGGCGAAGGGGTTGTTCAACACCCTGGTGAGAGCTTTTTCGGTAAAACAGCAAGCGTTATTGAAAAAAACTGATTTTTTTGAATCCATTGGATGCCGGAGATATAAATGGCTTTGAACTCCGATCAACTGAATACCCCTTCCTTGAACGCAGAAGGAATACAAATCGATCCCATAGAAGATACCAAAATGGTCATCAATATGGGACCGCATCATCCTTCCACTCATGGCGTGCTTCGCATTGTGCTTGAACTTGATGGCGAGGTTATCATCAAAGCCACGCCACACATGGGGTTCGTGCATACCGGCATAGAAAAAGAGGGGGAGTATCAGACCTATCTCAAGGCGGTCACCCTGACGGATCGCATGGATTATGTTTCGGCATCCCTCAATAACATGGCTTACACGATGGCGGTCGAGAAGCTGTTGGGAGTGGAGCCGCCACCGAGAGGTCAGTATCTGCGCGTGATCATGTGCGAGTTGCAGCGTATCGCAAGCCATATGGTATGGTTGGGCACCCATGCGCTCGATATCGGTGCGATGACGATGTTTTTCTTTACTTTCCGGGATCGGGAGAAGTTGCTGGACCTCACCGAAATGATGTCAGGGGTACGCATGATGCCTTCTTGGATTGTGCCCGGGGGTTTGAGAGGGGATGCACCCGAAGGGTATGTGGAGCGGGTCAAAAAAGTGATTGATGAGCTTCCGCGACGTTTCGACGAGTACGAAATTTTGATCGACCAGAATCCCATATGGCGGGAGCGAACGCAGGGAATCGGGATGATTACTCCTGAAGAGTGTTATTCTCTTGGAGTGAGCGGTCCTACGTTGCGTGGATCGGGGGTGCCGCACGATCTGAGAAAGGCGGTTCCCTATTCCAGCTATGATCAATTCAAATTCGAAATCCCGGTCGGCGAATACGGGGATGTGTACGATCGTTATCGCGTGCGCATGGCGGAGATGAGGCAGAGCCGCGAGATCGTCAAGCAGGCTTTGGAGAATCTTCCAGATGGACCCATAAACGTGGATGACCGTAAAATCGTACCACCACCGCGAGAGGAGCTTGATCACTCCATGGAGGCGGTGATCCATCATTTTAAAATTTGGACGGAGGGGATACATCCGCCTGTCGGAGAGGCTTACGTGCCCATAGAGGGGCCTAAGGGGGAGTTGGGATTCTATTTGGTGTCCAATGGTTCCTCCTATCCATGGAGGATGCATGAGCGACCGCCCAGTTTCATGAACCTGCAAGCCCTTTCGAAAATGTGCGAGGGCAGGTTGATCGCCGACGTTGTGGCGATTATTGGCAGTATCGATATCATTTTAGGAGAGATAGACCGTTAAGCGCTTGTGCGCTTGGAGTTACGCATGGACAAAGAAAATTCCAATTCCATAACCCCGGAGACCGATGAGCGAACCCATTGCAAGAAGGAAGGTCGCTTTTCATCGAATGCAGTTGCCGAGCTCGAGGAGATTATCACCCATTATCCGAACAAAAAGGCGGCAATGCTTCCAGCGTTGTGGATCGCTCAGAGAGAGTATGGAGGATACATCACCCCCGAGGCGATAAGGGAGGTTGCTCGTCTTCTGGGAAGGTCTAAGGCGGAAGTGGAAGGGGTTGCGACTTTCTATTCCATGTATAATTTCAAGCCCAAAGGGAAGCATCATCTGGAAGTCTGCACATGTCTCACCTGTGGATGCGTAGGGGCTTATGGCGTTGTGCATAAATTGGAGGAGATGCTGGGAATCCATCTTGGGGAGACCACGCCCGATGGGGAGTTCACGCTTTCCGAAGTGGAGTGCTTGGATTGGTGCGAAGCGGGGACGGTAATTCAGGTGGGCAATAAATATTTCGGGCATGTAACGAAGGATAACGTCGAGATGGTTCTGGAACAGTTGCGCGAATCGGATGACCATACTCCAACCTCTCTTGCGGATGATATTGTAAAAATACTGTTGCCCGAGGGCGAACCTAAATCCAAGGTCGAATGATTCATGTTCGGGGGTCTCTTTCAATCACCTTTTGCGAGCATGTATGAGTGTGTTGCACAAATGTATTTGAACCTCAAACTGATACAATATATGCATATTCAAGCCATTATATATCCAATATATTGTATGCGCACTGATTCTGATTATATTTATGCAACACACTCGTATTTTAACGAAAATCGGAATTTGAAAATATGGCGGAATTAAAACTGCTTTTAAAATATCGTGATGTTCCCGGTATCGAGAATATTGATGTCTGGGAAAGTTGTGGCGGCTATGAGGGCTTGAAAAAAGCCCTGACCATGGAGCGTTCGGCGGTTATAGATGAGATGAAGATATCCGCAGTGCGCGGACGCGGCGGTGCGGGATTTCCCGCTTGGATAAAGTGGAGCGGAGTGTTAAAACATACCGACGCACCGCATTATCTGATATGCAACGGAGACGAAGGGGAGCCTGGAACCTTCAAGGACCGCGAACTTATGTTAAAGCTGGCGCATCAGTTAGTCGAAGGGATGATCATCGCCGCCTACGCCACAAACACCGACAAAGGTTATGTCTATATTCGCGGTGAATTTGTCGAACCCGCCAAATCCGTCCGAAAAGCGATTGATCAGGCGTACGCCAAGGGGTATTTGGGTCGTGGCATCCTCGGCAGGGAGGATTTTAATTTCGATCTCTACATCCACATGGGGGCGGGCAGCTATGAGTGTGGAGAGGAGACCGCTTTGATGAGCAGCTTGATGGGGGAGAGAGGCCAGCCTAGATTAAAATTCCCTCACGGAGCGCTTCCTGTCGACGCTGGCGTATGGGAATCTCCGACACTAATCAATAACGTGGAAACCTATTCTTGTGCGCCTCACATCCTGCGCAACGGAGGGGCTTGGTACGCCTCGATGGGGACGGAGAGAAGCAAAGGCACCAAGATCATCTCCGTTAGCGGGCATGTGAAAAAGCCGGGAAACTACGAAATCGAGCTTGGAACCCCCCTCATGGAGATGTTGGACCTCGCAGGCGGGGTGATTGGCGGGAAGCTGAAAGCGATTATCCCAGGTGGATCTTCCGTGCCTATCCTCCCAGCTGAAAAATGCGTTGGAGTCAATATGGATTACGAATCCTGTCAGGCGGCGGGCACGATGCTAGGCTCGGGTGGGTTCATGGTGTTCAATGAAAAAACCGATATCGTGATTCTCATGCGCAGAACCGCTGAATTTTACGCTCATGAATCCTGCGGCAAGTGCACCCCATGTAGGGAAGGCACCCGGTGGATGTTCAAGATATTGGATCGCATCGTTAGCGGGGCGGGGCAACCGAGTGATATCGATTTGTTGCTGAATGTTTGCGATCAGATTGACGGCCGTTCCTATTGCCCGTTAGGAGATGCCGCCGCATGGCCGATCAGGGCGGGAATTAAGAATTTCCGCGAAGAGTTCGAGTATTGGATCACGCATAAGAAATCACCGATTGGTGATGATTGCGTTCCACCTGTGCCTTACCGAATCAACCCGGCTTTGATACCTTTATCATAATTTATTGATGAAAACGAATAGCGTGAGTGGAATATGCCAGAAACAGAATTGGTTAATATAAAAATCAACGGGATTGCCCTGAAGGTGCCGAAAGGGGAAATGATCATCGAATCCGCCAAACGGATCGGGGTTGAGATTCCCTTTTTCTGCTATCATCCACGTCTCTCCATGAAGGAGGGGGGCGCAAATTGCAGGATGTGCCTGGTTGAGGTGGCGAGTAGAATGCCGGATGGAAGTCTGCGCAAAATGCCGAAACCTCAAACCTCCTGCAGTCTTCCCGCCGCCGAGGGGATGGAGATTGAAACCGAAACTGAAGCGTTGAATGCGGACAGACGGGGAGTATTGGAGTTTCTCCTAATCAACCACCCCTTGGATTGTCCGATTTGCGATCGCGGGGGGGAATGTCCGCTTCAGAACAACACATTGCATTACGGTCCGCCAACCACACGATTCATCGAGGAGAAGAGGCATTTTCCAAAAGCCTATCCTCTTTCCCAGTATGTTGTTTTCGATCGAGAGCGCTGCATCCATTGCGCGCGTTGCACCCGTTTTACTCGTGATATCTCCGGAGACGAGGAGTTGAATTTCCTGTGGCGCGGCGCGGACATGGAAGTGGCTACTTTCGATCATACGGAATATAATTCCCGATTTTCCGGCAACGTGATTGAGCTATGCCCGGTCGGCGCTCTTCTTTCCAGACCTTACCGATTTAAGGCGAGACCATGGGATTTGCAAAGTGTCAAATCCATCTGTACGCAATGCTCCAATGGTTGCAATATAAAGCTGGATTATCGCTTGGATAGGGTGCTTCGTGTTAACGCGCGTTTGAACGAGGATGTGAACGAGGAGTGGACTTGCGACAAAGGCAAATTCGGAATGGACTACATATCCGACGAATCCCGATTGAGAACCCCCATGATTCGCCGAAATGGGGAGTTGTCGCCAGCTTCCTGGGAAGAGGCGCTATATCTCATCGCTTCCGAGTTGAAAAATGTTGAAGGTAAAGTCGCAGGCGTTGGCGGAGCCTATTCATCCAACGAGGATATATACGTTTTCCAGAAATTCATACGAGAAATGCTTGGCTCCAAACATATAGATCACCGCATGGGCCCCAATTTCCATTCATACAACTCAGGCTTGCTGAAAAGGTTCGGCTACCCCGCAATGGGCAACACCATCGCGGAGCTTGAAGACATGAAATCCACCCTCATTTTCGGATCGGATTTTGTCGACGAGCAACCCATCCTGTATCTGAGGGTCCGCAAGGGGTGGAGATTCAAGAGAAACAAGGTTGTGGAAGCGGCGCCTCAGGGGTTGATTTCCGAGGATGTTCGTCATGTAACTCAGTTTGCGGAAGTATCGCTGAACTACAAAAACGGAACAGAACTACCTCTCGCCCAGGGGTTGCTCGCCGCGCTTTTGGAGGACAAAGGGTGGCCTTTGGAGGAACAAAAGCTCTTGAGCAATATCTCCGGTAAAACCGTCGCGCAATGTGCCTTGGAAACCGGCGTGGATGAAAAAGATATCCGCAAGGCTTCGGAATTACTCGCCACCGATAAAATGTGCATCTTTGCGGGCGAATACGTAACACATAGCCCGGACGCTGCCGCAATTCTTGAAGCCCTTGGAGATATCGCGGTTTTGACCGGCAATGCGGGCAATTTGAACGTGCCGGTAACGCGCAATAACGAGCAGGGAGCGATGGAACTAGGCATTCTACCGAACATGCTTCCTGGATACGTGCCGGAACAAAACCCGGGTATGAATACCGAGGAGATTCTGAACGCTTGCGTAAAAGGGGATTTGAAGGTTCTGTGGATAATGAACACCGACTTGGTGAAAGAGTATCATAACGCCGATTTGGCGAATTCCGCTTTGGATGCGTGCCGCTTTGTGGTGGTTACCTCCCACTCTCTTACGGAAACCGCTGCGAAAGCGAGTGTGGTTCTACCGGTTCATAGTGTCGCCGAACAATGGGGCACCTTCACCAACGTCGAACGCAGAGTGCAGGCTTACCGCAAGGCATTTGAGATTTCTCCGGACATACACGCGGAATGGAAGGTGTTTTCCGATCTCTCCTCCATGCTCGGTTCGCCGATGTCCTACTCTGATGGGAAAGATATTCTCGTTGAGATAGTGAAATCCGTTCCTACTTTCGCCAAATGCGGTCCGAATACATTAGGGGATGAGGGAGTCATCTTGAACCCCGTTGCAGGAGGGAAGGAATGATCATCCCGCAACATTTGGGTCCCATTGATATGGTGGCGGTTATCCCATACATTGCGATCATTTGCGTTTTGGCTTTTGTGTTGTTGCTGGTTCCCGGGCTGGTTTGGATAGAGAGAGTGGTTATGGCGCTCATGCAGGATCGTCTCGGTCCCAACCGAGTGGGTCCCAGAGGGTTGTTGCAGTCCATTGCCGATGGCGTGAAACTCTTCTTCAAAGAGGATATTCTGCCCGCGAATGTGGATAAGATGGTTTATTATCTCGCGCCGATTTTGGTGATCGTTCCCGCTTTGGCGGCGGGCGCCGCAATTCCCTTCAGTATTGTGAAAATACGATTGGATTCCGGCGCGGTGGAGCCAATTCCGATGGTGGTGGGAAACGTCAATGTCGGTATCCTCTTCATTCTGGCTCTCACGTCGTTGCAGGTTTACGGGATCGTCCTGGCGGGATGGGCATCCAATAATAAGTATTCCCTGATCGGCGGTCTACGGTCCTCCGCGCAGGTGATTAGCTACGAACTCGCTATGAGCCTTGCCATTTTGTGCGGGGTGTTTATTTGCCATTCGCTTAATTTGGTGGATATTGTCAATCATCAGGGCGGATATTGGTTCGGCTTTATTCCTAAATGGAACGTGTTCCAATTTTACGGGCTTGGGGCCGTCGCCACGATCATCTACCTCATCGCCATGACGGCGGAGACGAACCGCGCACCGTTCGATCTTCCCGAGGCGGAATCGGAATTGGTGGCGGGGTTCCATACCGAATACTCCTCCATGAAATTCGCCATTTTCTTCATGGGGGAATACGCCAGCATGTTGGTGGTTTCAGGAATCGCGACTGCGTTGTGGTTCGGGGGTTGGCAACCGCTATTCCCGTTTTTAGCCTTTATCCCGGGTTGGATATGGTTTATCGGCAAGTTGATGACGTTCATAATGATTTATATTTGGGTGCGCACAACGTTGCCGCGTTTGCGTTATGATGCGCTTATGTCATTGGGATGGAAAAAACTTCTCCCGATTGCTTTGGTGGTGCTGTTCCTGGTGGCGCTGGTGGATACCTTGCAAACCCCCAGCCAGCCAGTTGGTTCGCACATTGCTCAAGGGCATCTCGCCGCAAGTATGGTTATTGGCGAGTCGCAAAGATAAATTAATCATTTTTTAGCTTCCAAGGTTAGATTTTCACCGTTCTTCACGAACGAAACGCCTTTATGGGGAGGGGACTTGCGATCTTGAACTGGTCATTGATTGGCTTTTGGATCATGGCGATAATCTCCGTCTGCTCAGCGGTCCTTATGATCGCAAATAAAAATCCGGTCAGAAGCGCACTTTTTCTAGTGCTAGGATTTATGATGCAGGCATTACTTTATCTCAGTATGTCCGCGCAATTCATCGCTGCGGTGCAGATCATCGTCTACGCCGGTGCAATCATGGTTCTGTTTCTTTTCGTCATCATGTTGCTGAACATAGGCTCTCCGGAGGCTTTGAAGGAACGCGGAGGTCTACAGGCTCCGGCGGCGGTTGTCCTCGCCATCGTTTTTTTGCTTCTTCTTGCCGGAGTGGGTGCGTTGGGAGGAAGTCAGATTAATCATCTGATGAACCCAAGTGTCATACCCAATTACGGTACAGTTGATGCGATAGGAAAGACGATTTTCGATCCGTCGAAACCTTGGTTGTTCCCTTTTGAGGCAACATCCATCCTGCTTTTGATTGGCGTGGTCGGTGCGATTACTCTTGCTAAGAGGAGACTGTAAAATGCCTGCGGTTCCCACATCCTATTATCTCGGTCTTTCAGGCGTGCTATTCACCATCGGCATGATCGGGGTGTTGATAAAGCGAAACCCCATTGTGATCTTTATGTGCATCGAGTTAATGTTGAACGCCGTGAACCTGTCATTTATCGCATTAGGCAGGCATTTTGGTCATATGGCCGGCCAGATGATGGTGATTTTTGTCATGGCTATCGCTGCCGCCGAAGTTGCGATAGGGCTTGGCATTATCATTGCCATTTTTCGCACCAAGGAAACCATCAACATTGATGAAATCAACCTTTTGAAATATTAGGAGATCTCCATGAGTTTGGTCTGGCTAATACCCGGGCTGCCTTTGATCGGTTTTTTGTTTCACGCCTTTCTTGGAAAGTCCATTGTAAAGAGCATGGGTGATGCGAATGGGAAGAAGACCATTGGCGCCATCGCAACGGGTCTTGTGTTCGCCTCGCTACTAATAAGCGTGATGGTCTTCATGGACTTGATGAAGCTTGCTCCCGCGGATCAACGCCAATATGTCAGCCTGCTGCCTGGCGGCTCTCGAATTCCCTGGATTAGCATCGGATCCCTGCATGTTTATTACATGGGTATTATCGATCCCCTTTCGTTGTTAATGTGCTTCATCGTAACCGGTGTGGGCGGTGTCATACACCTATACGCCACGGGGTATATGGCTGACGACAAGGATTACCCGCGCTTCTTCACCTATTTTAATCTCTTCATCTTTTTTATGCTCATGCTTGTCCTGAGCGAGAACATCCTGCTGATGTTTGTGGGATGGGAGGGGGTTGGGCTTTGCTCCTATCTGCTCATCTCCTTTTGGTTTGAGGATGTCGAGAACTCCAAGGCGGGCAACAAGGCGTTCATCGTCAACAGAATCGGTGATTTGGGATTTTCCATTGGGGTGATGACGATTTTCGCTGTGTTTGGCACGCTCTCCTTTTACACACCGCAAGGAACCGGTTTTCTGGATATGGCAGCGAAAGGGATCACCCCTCACGGGATGCTTTCCGTCGGCGCCGCGACATTGATCGCGTTGTTGTTATTCATGGGGGCTTGCGGCAAGTCCGCGCAGTTTCCGCTCTACGTATGGCTGCCCGACGCCATGGCGGGCCCGACGCCGGTCTCCGCGCTCATCCATGCGGCGACGATGGTTACCGCAGGCGTGGTGATGATCACAAGAGTGTCCCCGTTGATCGTGCATTCCCCGATTGCAATGATGGTTATCGCATGCGTTGGCGTGTTCACCGCTTTTTACGCGGCAACCATAGCCATGACCCAAAACGATATCAAGAAGGTGCTTGCATACTCCACCGTTTCGCAACTCGGATATATGTTCCTCGGTTGCGGCGTGGGGGCTTTTGCGGCGGGAATGTTTCACGTGACCACTCACGCATTTTTCAAGGGGTTGCTCTTTCTCGGAGCCGGTTCCGTGATTCATGCGATGTCCGGTGAGCAGGATATGCGTAAAATGGGCGGATTGAAGGACCGTATTCCCGTAACCTTTTGGACGATGGTTTGCGCATGGCTTGCGATCTCAGGCATTCCCCCTTTCGCCGGATTTTGGAGCAAGGATGAGATTTTAGGCAGCGCCACAGGGTTCCCGCAGTACGGGATGGCGCTTTATGCAGTCGGTCTGTTCACCGCTCTTATGACAGCGTTCTACATGACGCGTCTCATGATGAAAACATTTTGGACCAAGCCGCGCTACAAGGATGAGGAGTTGGGTGCACACTCATCACATGGTTCGGATGATTCCCATTCCCACGATGCTAAGCACCATGGGGTTCATGAATCGCCGCCTTCCATGCTGATATCTTTGGTGATCCTGGCCATTCTTTCCGTAATCGGAGGTCTTGTAGGAATTCCCGGACATAATCTGTTTGATAAGTTTCTTGCGCCTTCCGTTGCGCCTTATCCGCTGAAAGACGGAATGCCTGTTCCGATAGGCATGTTGTTGGGCACGGCGTTTGGCGCGGTGGGCATTGCGGTTTGTGTCGTCATGTATAATCGCCGACAGGAAACTGGGGATTTGCTCTCCCCCAAGGAGAAAGCTTCCAATGCGCTCTACAAAGGATCCCTTAACTTATGGTATGTGGATTCCGCCTATTATAAGTTGTTTGTAACGGAGGGGGGCAAGGTGGCGGAGTTCATCTGGCAAGGGATCGATCGTGCATTGATTGACGGTATCGTGAACTTCGTAGCGGGTTTGCTGGGTTTTTTGAGCGAACTCTTCCGTCGATTCCAAACAGGCTATATTCGAGCATACGCTTTTGTGATGCTTGCAGGCGTAGTTGCTGTGGTGATCAGCGTTTTATGGCCCTTTCTTAGGCATTTGCATATTTAACATGGCATCTTAGGCGACTGCATGTGGGGCGATACGGTTTCCATTTGAAACAGGCTTCCGGAGACAGCCATCTCGGGAAATGCAGTCCGACCATATGATAGAGGAGATTAATGCGGGATATCCTTACAAATCATCTATTAAGCGTAGTTATATTCGTACCGCTCATCGGGGCGATCATTATTGCTTTGCTGCCTCTTCGCAACAAGGACAACGGCGAGCTTGATTCGTCAGGCGCCACCGTGGTGAAAGCCGTCGCTATGATATTCGCGGTTTTGGATTTCCTCTTATCGCTGCTGCTAATCCCTGCGTTTCAATCGGGAAAAGCAGGGTTCCAACTTCAAGAAGGTCCTTATCTGTGGATAAGTCGGTTTAATGTGCACTATCATTTGGGAATCGACGGAATTAGTCTTCTCCTTATATTGCTCACGACCTTTTTGTGCCTCCTGTCCGTCATATACTCCTTCAATATCAAAACCAGATTGAAGGAGTACATGGTGTTCATCATGATCCTCGAAACCGCCATGTTGGGTGTTTTCTGCGCCCTTGACTTGGTTCTTTTCTATGTGTTCTGGGAATCTGTACTCATCCCCATGTATTTCCTTATAGGCATATGGGGGCATGAGAGACGAATTTACGCCGCCATTAAGTTCTTCCTATATACCTTCGCGGGCAGTGTGCTGATGTTATTGGGCATCGTGTTTCTGTATGTGCACACACATACCTTCAACCTGATTGAACTGACTGATCCGCGCTTTATGCCTTATCATTTGCTCATGGGGTTGCCCGCGCGAACGCTTTTATATCTATACTCGGCATTCGCTCTCGCTTTTATGATCAAGGTGCCAATGTTTCCATTCCACACGTGGTTGCCTGATGCGCACGTGGAGGCTCCTACCGCAGGATCAGTCATTTTGGCCGGCGTGATGTTAAAAATGGGCGTCTATGGCTTTTTGAGATTTTGCATTCCGCTGTTTCCCGAACAAGCCAGGAACAGCGCCCCGTTATTCATCACCCTCGCAATTATTGGAATTATATATGGCGCTATCGTTGCCGCTGTTCAGCCGGATATGAAGAAGCTGGTTGCGTATTCCTCCGTTAGCCACTTGGGATTTGTGATGCTTGGCATATTCAGCTTCACAACCATTGGTATGACCGGCGCGGTGCTGCAAAGCGTAAACCATGGGGTCTCCACCGGCATGCTCTTTTTTATGGTCGGGATGATGTACGATAGGAAACACACCCGTGAAATTAAGGCGTATGGGGGATTGAAGCGTTCCGTGCCAATTCTTGCGGCGTTTTTCATGATTGCCTTGTTCTCATCCATCGGGTTGCCTTTGACGAATGGGTTTATCGGCGAGTTCACGATTATGCTGGGAAGCTATCTTTCGCCATTCGCAGGCATCAATGTGACCGCCCTCGCCTGCACCGGTATCATTCTCTCAGCCATATATATGCTATGGTTGTTTCAGCGAGTATTTACGGGTCCATTGGACAAAGAGGAAAACAAGAAGCTACATGACCTCAATTGGAGGGAAAAGTGGGTTCTTGCCCCGTTGGTGGTGATGATTTTTTGGTTCGGTTGTTACGTAACCACATGGACGAATTTCCTACATACCCCTGTGAACACGATTATGCGAAGCAGCGGTATGTCCGAGGCAAGCAATAGTATATCTCAACGAGTCGCTAAATTGCCCTGATCGAATACGTTACGGCAAACGGAGCGATTGCCTTATTTCATAGGAAGGAGCGAGTTGTAAAAATGACAAAACGCGAAAGAATCATGGCTGCGATCGAAGGACGTCCGTTTGATCGCATTCCCTATAGTCTTTGGTATCACTTCAGATTGGATCCGCCCGCCGGCCCAAACATGGCTAAGGCGGAACTGGATTTCTATCATAAATACGACCCTGACCTTCTTAAGGTGATGCACGACATACCGTACGAAATGCCGAAAGACACCCCTTTGGTGCGAAGTATCGAGGATTGGGGCAAACTTAACGTGCTGGACGGGGTGAGCGGTAACTTCGGCAAGCAATTGGATACTCTGAAAATGATTATGGCCGAAAAAGGTGATGATGGTCCGGTTATCGACACGGTGTTTAGCATTTTCTCCACGGCTGAAAAAGTTTGCGGTAAACGCACCCTTGAGTTTCTGCGCCAGGACAAGGCGGCGGTTCACGCGGGGTTGGAGAAGATCACCAAGTCTCTGGCGAATTACGCCAAAGCTCTCGTCGAGGCGGGCGTGGATGGCATATACTTGGCTGTGTCCGGTGCCGCCACGGATACGATGCCGCTGGATGAGTATCGTGAAAACTTCATGGAATACGACCAACGAATTTTGAACGCCGCCAAGGACGCCAAGGTCAATGTGCTGCACCATCATGGTTCCGGAATATATCCGGAAGTATCCTTGCAACTCACAGGTTATCATATTCTATGCTGGAGTGATCGATTGCCGGATAACTTGGATATCAAGGAGATGCGCCTGAAGACAACGCATTGTTTGATGGGAGGCGTGAATGAGACCACATTCGGCTCCGACACGCCGGAAAGCATTTTGTCGCAAATCAAAGACGCGATAATTGCGACAAACGGACAAAAATTCATAGTGGGACCCGGGTGTGCGGTGCCTACGCCCCCGGATTCTCCTGATGAGAATTTGCGGACTTTTCGGAAGGGCGTTTTAACCGCTTGATTCAGTCACCGTATCCATCGCAAATCGGGGGGTAAATTGAACGGAGTGAATATATCTGGGGATCTGTACCAGATCCTGCCGCTAATTGTGTTGTGGGGCGCTGCATGCGTTATTCTAATGGGAGATGTCCTTTTATGGAAGCGCAGCAGGGGCATTACCGCATTTCTGTCATTGGCGTCGTGTCTTGTCGCCATGTGGCTCGTGTTGCAACGCGTTGTATCGGGTGATAACATGAGCGCATTTCATGATTCCATTTCGAACGACTCGTTAGCGCTTATCACCACTATCGCTTTGCTCGTAACCGCCTCCCTTTCGATTCTGCTCGCATGGTCCTACCTGAAAAATAGGGGGATGAATCATGGAGAGTATTACGTCTTGCTGATCCTGTCCGTGACCGGAGCCATGCTAATGGCGTCCGCAAATGATTTGATCATTCTTTTCATAGGGCTCGAAATTCTCTCTTTCAGCCTCTACATTCTCGCGGGATTTTCCCGGCACGAGGTGAAAAGCCAGGAATCCTCTCTCAAGTATTTTCTACTCGGAGCTTTCGCTTCGGCATTTTTACTTTACGGCATTGCGATGATCTATGGCGGAACCGGGTCGATCAATTTCGATGTCATTGCAAAGGAAATTCAGGGGGCGACAGCTCCCAATTCGATGTTAATGATCGGGATCGCTCTGCTCCTGGTAGGGTTGGGCTTCAAGGCTGCGGTGATCCCATTTCATCAATGGACTCCGGATGTTTACGAAGGCGCTCCAACCAGCGTTACCGCATATATGGCGGGGGCGGCAAAAATCGGGGCATTCGCCGCGATCTTGCGTGTTTTCAATACGCTCATGCCATTCCATGAGTTCTGGGTTCCGGCGATATACATTATCGCCGTGCTGACAATGGTATTCGGAAACCTTCTCGCCATCACTCAGACCAACGTGAAACGCATGTTGGCATATTCAAGCATCGCGCATGCGGGTTATTTGCTTGTCGCGGTTGTGTCGATGGTAACTTCCAATGTGACCGCTCATGATCAAGCCATTGAAGGGGCGCTGTTTTACCTTTTCGCCTATATCTTCATGACCATCGGCGCATTTGGAGTTTTGGTTTATCTTAGCAGCCATGACAAGGATTATCAAACCTTTGACGACATTCGAGGATTGGCGAGACGCCACCCTCTCCCCGCATATCTCATGATGTTCTTCATGTTATCGCTTGGCGGCATTCCTCCAACAATGGGATTCGTAGGAAAATGGTTGATTTTCATTGCCGCGATACACTCAGGACAGGTTGGCTTGGCTATCGTGATGGCTCTCGTCAGTGTCGCGGCGGTGTATTATTACCTGAAGGTAGTCTGGATGATGTGTTTCGAAGCTCCCACGAAAGCTCCTTCGGAAATTCCGGCAAACGGTTTTCCCGCACTGCTTTCCGTTACGTTCTGCGCTATCGCCACAGTTATTTTCGGGGTGCTACCGGATTTGATGATCAATATCACAGGATTGATCCGGTGACCCTCTCGGAAGATATCTTATGATCAAACCAGGTGAATATATCAAGGATATTCTTGCGATGAAACCCGGCGCGGGCATTAACGCACGCGGATGGGTTAAAACACGCCGCGATAGCAAGGGTATTCATTTCCTGCAAGTGAATGATGGCAGCTGTTTTCAGGATCTACAGGTGGTCGTGGAGGATGGCGTTCTTCCCGAGGAGATACTGGCCCGTATCACCACGGGGGCGTGCATCAAAGCGGCGGGTGACCTAATCGAATCGCCCGCCGCAGGACAGGCGGTGGAGCTGAGGGCAAGCGACATCATTTTGATTGGCGATGCTGATCCCGCATTCTATCCCCTGCAGAAAAAGGGGCACTCCATGGAGTTTTTGCGTGAAATCGCCCATCTTCGTGCACGATCCAATACCTTCGGCGCGGTTTGCCGCGTTCGCAACGCTCTCTCGGATGCGATACATAGGTTTTTCCAAGATCGCGGTTTTCAATATATCCACACCCCATTACTCACTGCGTCGGATTGCGAGGGGGCGGGTGCGATGTTTAGGGTCACCACTTTGCCGCTCAACGGACCACCGCCCAATGATGATTCCAAAGGTTCGGACGCCGACTCCGCCGAGGATTTCTTTGGCAAGCCCGCCTATTTAACTGTCAGCGGACAATTGGAGGCGGAGTGCCTCGCCCTCGCATTGGGAAATGTCTACACCTTCGGTCCCACATTCCGCGCAGAAAACTCAAACACACCTCGACATTTGGCGGAGTTTTGGATGGTGGAACCTGAAATGGCGTTTTGTGATTTGGATGATGATATGGAGTTGGCGGAGGAGTTTCTGAAATTCATTATCCGATACGTCAGAGGGAGGCGAGAGGATGACCTCCAATTCTTCAACAAGCGCATCGATTCCACCATCCTTGCAAATCTGGATAATGTCTGCGAAGCTCCGTTTGGAAAAATCACCTATACCGAAGCCATCGAATGGCTTCAAAAAGCGGATCGCAAGTGGGATTATCCTCCTTTCTGGGGTGCGGATTTGCAAAGCGAGCACGAGAGGTATTTGACGGAGGAGCTATTTAAAAAACCGATTATCGTTACCGATTACCCGAAGGAGATTAAGGCGTTTTATATGCGACTGAATGACGATGGCAAGACCGTCCGCGCAATGGATGTATTGGTTCCGCGCATCGGGGAGATTATTGGCGGCAGCCAACGTGAAGAGCGATTCAATGAGTTGTCATCCGCGATGCGGTTGCAGGGGTTGGACGTTGAAAGCTATTCCTGGTATCTGGATTTGCGCAGATACGGTTCGGTGCCGCATGCCGGTTTTGGGCTAGGCTTGGAGAGGATGCTCATGTATCTCACGGGTATGAAGAACATACGCGACGTGATTCCTTTCCCACGCACTCCAGGATCGATAGAGTTTTAAGGAAAAGGTCGAACGGCACATGCCGTTCGACCTTTTTGCTATTTCTATTTCAACAAGAGTTGAGAGTCACTCTTTTTCAATCAGCATTCCTTCAACTCTTAACCATGCGCGTATTCCGCCTTTAAGGTTCTTGACCCGATTGAACCCTCTGGATTCAAGAAAATGCATCGCTTGTGCTGAACGATGCCCGGACCGGCAGTAAATGATAATCTCTTGTTCGGGATCGAGGTCATGCAATCGATGAGGAATCTGTCCGAGAGGAATATGAATTGTTCCTGGAATATGCTCCGAATCCCATTCCACCTTTTCTCTTACATCCACCACAATAGGCTTTTTTCCGCTTTTGATAAGCAGTAAAAGCTCATGAGGGGTAATATCCATATTTCCAGCTGTCCTTTCACTAATGTCCCAGTTTTTTAAGGATCGAACCGTCATTAAATTCGCGCGACGTTTTCAACGCTTTATTATTTTTCTTGTTTGCTATGTATATATTACTCAAAGTGAAATGAATTTATTCGCGCGTAATTCGGATTTTAACGATTTTGTCGTTTTTTCGCAGAGTATCCAAGACATTCAGTCCCTCGCAAATTTTGCCGAAAGCGGCGTATGATCCATCCAAATGGGGAGCGGGCCCCAATGTGAAGTAAAATTGACTGGACGCACTATCGGGATCCTGACTTCGCGCCATTGCGATGGTTCCGGCGGAATCGTGCTTGAAGATGGATGTGGTTTCCAAGGGAATGGTTTTCCCCGACCCCCCAAATCCCGTGCCTTTGGGATCACCTCCCTGTATGACGAAACCAGGTACGTAACGGTGAAAGATTAATCCGTCATAGAACCCCTTCTCAGAAAGTCCGATGAAATTCCCGCACGTGGTTGGTGCGTGCTCCTCGTCCAATTCTATTTTAATACTCCCCTTGTTGGTTTCCATTAGAGCGTAGCAAGTTGCCAATGTTTTCTCCTTGTTTCTCAAACCACCGAATAGAGAATCATCTTACTTCGATTGTCCAAATTCTCGATATCGCTAAGTTCAAAACGGTTGCCATCCACATCCACAAGCATTAGATGGTTTTCATCAAGCCACATGGCGTTTTCTTGGAGGTTTTGTGTTACGAAATCCCTTGTTCCCTTGTCGGTGCTCACTCGCCAATATGTGGAACCGTACTCCACCTTAGCGGAGATAATCTCATGCACCTCCGCTGTCATGTCTCTTCTTCGCAACTCCTCCATCACCGTATCATATGATTCCTTGTCAAGGAGTGACGCATCCGGAATCATCAGTATCTCATCTCCTTTGGCGTCCAACAGAGCCAAATATCGGCCAGGATGAGATAACGGAGCCGCCCAAACGGGTTTCACCGTGTGCCAGGAACGATCCTCGGCGGTCATGCGCAATCTATCCGCAGGTTGATAAAACAGTCTGATGGCGGACAAGTTGTGGAGATTATCGGTATCGGGCATATTGGGAAGAACCAAACTTACTTTGGCTTCAATTAATCGAATGATTAATATCATAGCATCAAAACAGAGGATCTGTCAGCAGGGAGGAGAATGATGCATGGTGTCTAAATGGAGATTAACGGCGTTGATAGCGTTTGTTAATTCTGTAAACGTATGCAAGCACCTCCGCGACAGCCGCGTAAAGATCCGAAGGGATTTCTCGTCCGATATCAACCGTCTTCCATATCGTTCTTGCGAGTGTGGGATTTTGGACGATAGGCACGTGATTCTCCTCGGCGATCTCTCGTATGCGTTTCGCGATCAAATCCGCACCTTTCGCGCTTACGATCGGAGCCTTCATGCTTTCCGACTTATATTCCAGAGCCACCGCGAAATGCGTGGGGTTTGTAATCACCACATCGGCCTTTGGCACGGATTCCATCATCCTTCTTCGGGCGATTTGCCTCATTTTAGCGCGTATTCGTGCGCGGACTTGCGGATTTCCCTCGGATTGCTTTAATTCCTGTTTCACCTCCTCCTTCGTCATCCGTATGGATTTTTCGAAGCTGTAGCGCTGCCAGGCGTAATCCGCCGCAGCCAGAATGAACAGATACAACCCCACTTTCAACGCTATTTGATAGACCAGGTTCCCGATGAAACTGAGCAGAGTGGGGATATCCATGCGTATGACGCTAAGCATTGTGGGATAATTTTGGTAAATGGAGTTCCATGCGATATAGCCAATCAGAAATAGCTTGAGAACCGCTTTTAGCGTTTCAACCAAACCACGTGCGGAGAGGAACCTCTGAACTCCCTTAAGAGGGTTCAGTTTGTTGAAATCGGGGGCGAGCGCTTGCATTGAAAATAGGAATCCGGTCTGGGTCATGTTCACGATGATGCCAATGATGATAGCCCCAATGAATAGCGGACCAACGACTTGGAAGAGCAGAATCAAAAAACGCATGGCGATATGATACACTTCCGGAATATCCAAGGGGGTTAAATGAGGGATACCCAATCCAAAACTCATATATTCCATCAAATACTTGGCGCTGGAGGCCATCGTCATGTGCAATACAAAAACCACTCCGAGAAACACCAGGCTGGAGGATAACTCCATGCTTTTTGCCACCTGGCCGCGCTTGCGAGCCTCTTCGCGCTTTTTGGGGGTGGCTGATTCGGTGCGATCCTGATCAGCCATGGCTTACCTCATCGCTCGAATTAATGCATTCGTTTGGGCGCCGATTATGGGTATGTATTGGCCCACCACCAAGGCGATAGCGGGCATAATAAAGGCGATGGTGAGAAATCCAACGAGGATTTTCAGAGGCATTCCCACAAGAAAAACGTTCATTTGAGGGATGGTTCGAGCCACGATGGCGAACGCCACATCAATTACGAGAAGGATTCCGGCTATGGGAGCGACAATACGCAGTGATAAAACAAACATCTCCCCGATCATCGCCAGTAGGGATCCGTTCATGTCGCCGGAAAAATGCGCACCGCCAGGAGCGATCACTCGATAACTGTCAGCCAGAGAGGCGAGCATCCAGAGGTGCCCCCCCAACAAGAGGAAAATGGTGATTCCGAATTGGAAAAGAAACTGCCCGGTAGGCGATGTCTGCTCCTGCGTGAAGGGATTCAAGAGGTTGATCATTCCCAGCCCCATCTGGGTGTCTGCGTATCCCCCGGCGATCTGCAAGGATACGAAGATCAGTTGTGCGAACAGACCGATCAACAATCCCACCGCCGTCTCTGCGAAAATGGTCCCCATCAAGGCATATATGTCTGAGGGGATGTGATGCATCATGGGTTCGACAAAGGGACGGAGGATAAGCGCAAACAAGCCGCCTAACGCGATCTTTGCGGTGGCAGGGATGTTTGATCCGCTAAGCACCGGCATCGTCAGCAGCATTGCCGTCACGCGGAAAAAAACCAATATGAATGTCCAAAAATCCAAGACACCGATAATCATATCGCCTCAATGTGTGATGGGAGGCATGTGCTGGTAAGTGGTTACCATGAAGTTCACAAGGGTTGTGAGCATCCATGATCCGAAAATCATTAGCGCCAACACCACGGCAAGTAGTTTCGGCACAAAAGTTAAAGTGAACTCCTGGATGGACGTGACGGCTTGAAAGATGCTTACCAGCACTCCCGCCACTAATCCGAATAGGAGAATAGGCAGGGAGAGTTCCAATGTGACAAGAATCACTTCTCTTGATACGGTTAATACGTCGCTCTGAGACATCTTATCGGAATCCTTTCGCTAAAGAACCTAAAAGTAAATTCCACCCGTTAGCGAGGACGAATAACAACAACTTCGCCGGCAGGGAGATGACGGTGGGGGGTAGCATCATCATTCCCATGCTCATAAGCGTTGATGCCACCACCATGTCGATTATCAAAAAGGGGAGATATATGTAGAAACCGATGATGAAAGCGGTCTTCAGTTCGCTTGTGATGAAAGCGGGGATAATGACGGTTGTGGGAATGTCGTTTAATGTTTGAGGCGGCTTGGTCAGATGAGCCAGATTTACGAAAAGCTGCAGATCCTTGGTGTAGGTTTGTCGAATCATGAAGGATCGCATCGGCAGTTGCGCCCGATTCAAAGCCGACTGAAAAGTGATCTTATTGTTGAAATAAGGCTGGAGCGCGTTGTCATTGATCTGCGTAAATGTGGGACGCATAATGAAAAATGTCATAAAAAGGGCGAGGCTGATAAGCACTTGGTTTGGCGGAATGGTTGGAACCCCCAACGCGCTACGCATGATGCTAAGAACAATGATGATCCTCGTGAACGAGGTGGTCATGATAAGAATGGAGGGGGCGAGCGTCAGGATGGTGAGAAGGAATAAGATTTGCAGGGTGACCGCCACATCCTTAGGATTATTGCTTCCGCCAACCCCGATGCTAATTCGAGGGATGGCGATATTGGGATTCGCCGCTTTCTGAGCCATAACGGAACTCGCAGCCAATGCCACGAGAAGTATCGTCAACATCCATAAAAGGGTTTTATTGCTTAATGTCCCGCAGAGAATTTTCCTTGTATTGGATAGGAAAACCTCCTTTTGGCGCGTTTTATTATTATCGTTAATAGGAGATGAGCAATCGGGGGGACTTGTAACACTCATTTGGCATCCTTTCCGCCTCTTAAGGAGGATATCGAGTTTCGTGCGTCCTTGATTGTTTCGTCCAGCTCTCCGATGATATCGGCGATGGCGTTTTCTGAATTCACCGTCTCCATCTCCGTGTTGTTGAGTAATGTTTGAAAATCCTTGTTCTCATTGGTCTCTTCATCTGTGAGGTCTTTGATAAGTGTGGCTCCGGATACGCCCGAACTTATGAGCAACAATCGCCCCCTCACTTCGACAAGGTGCAATCCGATAGATCCAAGCGGAAGCGATTCCACTACGCGTATGTTGCTTCCACCGTTTTGACGCGCATTGATCAGGTTCCAGCTTCCAAGGATGCTTGTTTTTAGATTTGGGAAACCGCCTGTTCTTTCGTAATAGGCTTTAAGGAATCTCAGCGCGAGGACAATCAAAATAAGTATGGGTATGAGATATAGCATCATCTTTATCGCATCCCATAAAGTTGCCCCCGGTGAAGCCATGGGCTGAGCATTTGTATCTGAACGAGTTTGGGTATAGATCGAGTTCGTATTTGACTTGGCAGGAGCATTTGGAACGGTTTTAGTCGACGGCGGGGCGATCACGGATTTATTTGCAATAGTCTTTGGGGAGGGTTTCCTTGCCGCTAAGACGGCTTTTGCGGACGCTTTGTCCGTTTTTTTCCAATTCGGAGGGGCGTTGAGAAGGCGTATGAAACCACCCTCGCACCATACGATCTTTCCGTTAGGAGTTCGCACCTCCAGCCAGCCGTTTTTACGATCCAATATCGCAACGCCCACACCTGAGTCCAGTTTCTCGGCGGTCCGATAATCCGTGCCCGGACCGATGCGAAATCGAACATGATGCCCTTTTACAACTCCTCTGATCTCCCCTCTTGCAGGGGAGCTTATCATCCCGAAAAGGAGAGGCGGGAATAGGAGTGTGAAAATGGCAAATACGCCGTTTAAGCGCTTACGTGATTTCATGGGCGATATTCCTGTTCGATGAGAAAATGCAAGTTCAACCTTACAGGGGTGTGTTCACGCCAAGTAGCATTCATTTTGATTGCTGAGGTTGGAACTTGCATCTCCTCCAATGATCGATTTACCGTTAGAAGCGCCGAGCATGTATATCCGGAATGGTTAAAAGATAACCTTGTTCAACGGATATTCCACTAATCCTTCGGCTCCTGCGCGTTTGAGAGCGGGCGCCAATTCGCGAACCGTTTTTTCCTCCACGATAATCTCCAGCGCCACCCATTCGGGATCGGAAAGCGGAGAGATCGTGGGACGTTTCAATGCGGGGAGGATTTGCAGGATTTTCTCGATTGCCTTCTTCTCCACGTTCATCTTTAATCCCACGAAAGTCTCCGCATTCAAGGCTCCTTTGAGAAGCATCGCGATATTTTCCGTCTTGGCGCGTTTTTCCGGATCCGCCCAAGCGGTTTTATTTGCGATTAATCGGGTGGTGGATACGAGCAATGTGTCCACGATTTTCAAATTATGCGCACGCAGAGAGCTGCCTGTTTCCGTATTCACCACGATGGCGTCCACCAAATCAGGAACCTTCACCTCGCACGCGCCCCACGAAAACTCCACGGAGGCGTGAATCTTGTTATCCGCAAGATACCTTTCCGTCAAACGCACATACTCCGTGGCGATCCTTTTCCCTTCCAAGTCGTTCGGAGAATTGATATCCCCGTCATTGGGCGCCGCCAAAACAACACGAATTGGGTTAAGCGTGGCTTTGGAATAGGTGAAATCCGCAACCTCTATTACATCCGAACCGTTATCCTCAATCCAATCCTTCCCCGTTAATCCTATATCCAGTATTTCGCTCTCCACATAACGGGGAATCTCCTGCGGACGAATGAGAAGCGGGGAGATTTCCGGGTCATCCACTGAAGGATGATATGACCTTCCGCTACTAGTCCGAAATTCAAAACCCGCTTTTTTGAATAGCTCGAAAGTGGATTCCTGCAGACTTCCT
>JAJZOL010000115.1 GCA_021811565.1 bacterium
TGGCACCCGACACCCGACACCCGATACCCGACACCCGACACCCGACACCTGGCACTCGACACCCGACACCCGATATCCGACACCCGACACCCGATACCCGACACCCGATACCCGACACCCGACACCCGATACCCGATACCCGACACCCGATACCCGATACCCGATACCCGACACCCGATACCCGACACCCGATACCCGATACCCGATACCCGACACCCGATACCCGACACCCGATAAAAAGGGGCGTCCCTCTGAATGGAACGCCCCTCTCGTTGGGATGCCCTCATCCCTCAATGACGGTCACCGCGACCGTTCCAATGATATCTTTCGCCTCTGCCATCGCGCCGACCGCGATCCCAATGGCCGTCTCTGCGGAAACGCCCGCGATCGTCGCGGCGATATTTGCGCCAATCCCTGTTTCCATTCCAATGGTCCTGTCCTCGGTTGTAGACGTAGACTCTTCCGCCTCGCCAATTGTGATTCCATCGCCCGTATTCCCAGCGATGATGATCCCTTACGGACTGTTCGTAACGATTATATGCAACCAGCGCCCCTGCGGCGGTAACGATTCCCGGTAGTTTGTTGTGTTGGGTCAGCAGCAGATAAGCCGATGCGGCGCCGAGGAGCAGCGCGGTGTTTTTACGCCCCGCCTCGCTCGCCTGAGCCAAATTGGGCGCCGCCCACATGGATGCGGCGATAACACCCGTCAGTCCGAGGCTGATGATACGGCTATGTGTTCTCATTGTGGAACCTCCTTGCTTGTTTTCTTGCGTATTGCAATCCACATGTTAACATAAACGCATCATTCGCAACTGTGTGACTACCGTGTCAACTAAGAGATTTCAAAGAATCGTTTCACCTTCGCACGTTTCGGCGGAGCGGTGGATCATTGGACAGGTTTCAGGGATATCTCGCTCACTCGCACGTAATCCCCGGGATGACCGTTCGGTTCAGGATCCAGGCGTATCCCCGTGATCACCCCACGATACCCGGGTGATGCGGCGAGGTTCACTACGTAGGTGCGATAGATCCCGTCCGTCTTCACCTTAAACGTGACGCTCTTGTCAGCGCTGAATTCGGGGGAGTCGTAGCGGCTCCAGAATATCTGCGCGGTGGGCTCCGTCGTGCGGAAGGCGGCGCGAATGCGAATCACGGGGGCGTCGCTCGCCTTCCATATCCCGGGCGGTCCGATCATCTGCGGATCGTTTTGCGTCAATTTCACCCACAACTCCCCTTTGATCGGCCAACCGTAGTCGATGGCGTTGGCGTACACCCAGTGTCGGCGATCCTTCGCGAAAACGTAGTCCGGCGGGGATGGCTTGCGCGAGTGGGCGTAAACGTACCGCCGGATTTCATTCAGCTTGCCAAGGATCAGAGTGTAATGGTACGTGTAGGTGATGTTGTGGTCGAGTATCTCGTTGAAGGTCGGGGCGACGTAGCCCGTCGGGGAGTCCTTCGAGCCTCCCACCCCAGGTTTGCCGAAGAAAAAGCAAAGAAATCTGCCGTCCCCGGGCTTGAACACCCCTAACCCCCAGTTCTCGTCGTTCACCAGCACCGCCCAGTTCTCCGTGGCGTCGAACCCCTGCACCTTGAAGACGGAGGGCATCTGGGTGAGCGCGTCATGCTGAAAGGGCTTGTCGCCCATGTAGGTGATGATGTGGTCGAAGGGGGCGTTCACATACACGGCGGGAAGCTCCTGGAAACGTCCGGGATACTGCGTATGGTCGTCGCGATGATTGATCAGAGTGCAGCGAACCTGTGCTGTGTTCCCCTCCAGTCGGATTCGGCATTCGAAAATGCATTTTCCGGGGACGTTGTCCAGCGGCCATTGCATGGGGATGCTTTTCACACGGATCTCCTTGCCGTCGTTGCTCCAGTCAATCACCTTGGAGCGGTTGCCGTAGCAATCCCCGGATTGGATCGGGTTCCAGCCGAGGCCCGCCCAGGTCTTGTTGGGGAGCTTCCCGTTCGGCTCATAGGGAACAGGGCCCGAGTAGTCCGACATCTGGATTTGGCGGCCCCAGTCGAAGTCGTTGATGATGTTGTCCGTCGTCCCCGACTTGGAGAGATAGGTGATGGCTCCCCCCAGATTCAGGTCGACCCCGAGTTTGATCACGCCATCATCGAGGTAGGTCATGCGCTCGGCCTCCGGTTCGGCAGGGGAACTCGCCCTCGCACAGCCTAAGGGCGCAATCGAAAGCGCAAGCAGGCTAAGAGGAATAAAAAAGCGGGAAAGGAACATATGCAGGGTTGATTTCATATATGATTGCCCTCCTTTTATGACTAATGATACCCCCTGCGGTGCGCATTGCGAAGGGGAGACGGATATCCTCACGGATTGGGGACTCTCCGCGCCGGGAGCGGCGGCGGTGTTCAATGCATACGTGGCGCTCACAACCGGCAACGAGAAGGGCGGGAACGCCGTGGCGGTGAGGAGACCGGAGGGGTAGGGGAGGTGAAAAACGTGTAAATGGAGGAATGGTGGTGGGGGGAACGTGAATCGGACGGTTCTAAGAATCTTCAGGGTGAAGTTCTTCGATCAAAGATCCAACGTTCTCGTGCTCCCTTATCTGACCCTTGCGAACTTCCTCAAACGCCTCTTGAAGCGTTCTCTCCCGTGTCCAATAGTTCCGCTATTGGATACTTGGATGATTTTCTGGAACCATTTTCATTGGAATCACCACCACCACCACCAAAACCAACGCATGGCGGAGCGCGCCGCGTACGAATCGGAGGGCATGTCGGGCTGATCCAGGTTCACCCACGGCGGAGTGCGCATCAGGTCGCGCATGGCGAGCCAAACCATGAAGGCGGCGAGGACCAACGAGAACGTGAAGAGAAGGTAGTTTACATAGGCGGGTGCGGTCCACGAGAAGAGGGGATAGCTCCCGTACTGGGAGGTATCGTTAATGGTCACTGAATCTGGCGCAAAAAGGCCTGATTTAAGGATCGTATGGATCGCGTGAAGGTCGTGAGAGAACGCCCCGAAGAAGAGAAAACCAGCAATAATGATCCACGCGAAGAAGCCGATCGAGTTGCGATACGGGGCGCGGGATCGGTAGGTGGAGATATTTTGCCTCGTGGCGGACTCCTCCTGAGCCGACTGTGTGACCCTGTTCCAAAGCTCCTCCACCTCCACATTTTGGGGGTATTGCTTTTTGAGGTTTTGGAGGAGATTCAATGCATTGGCGTAGTCCTTGCGGACGGCGAGAAGATGCGCCTGCTCCAACAGGTATTCCAAGCTGTCATGATCCGCGCTTAGGTTGTTGTCATCGGGCGTAAGGTTCATGGGTGTCACCCCCATGGTGCGTAGGATGGGTTTTGTTATACCCGATGCGAATATCTGGCGCAATCATCGGGAATATCTGACTGATCCATCCGATCGGACCAATCCGACATATCCCCGATCCCCGGCACCCGAATCCCGATCCCTGACCTACGGCTTTCCGGTCTCCTCGGCATCCTCCGCGCGCGCCAGCCTCTCAATGGTGGAGACGCGATCGCCGGGTTCGAGGTTAATGAGTTTCACGCCCTGAGTGCTTCTTCCCGCAGCGCGAATTCCCATCACCTCCATTTTAATCGTGATTCCGTTGGATGTAATGATCATCAGGCGATCATCGGGCTCCACCACAATGGCGTCCACAATAGGTCCGGTCTTCTCATTCACGCTCATTGTGATGATTCCTTTGCCGCCGCGGGTCTGTGCCCGATAACTGCCAAGATCCGTGCGTTTTCCAATCCCATGCTCCCCCACCACCAGAAGCTGGCTCGTGGAGCGCACCAAGTCCATCGCCACTACCTTGTCCTGCGGTTTGCCATCCGGTCCGCGAAGCTCGATGCCCCGCACGCCGCCCGCCTGTCTGCCGCTTGCGCGGATGTCTTTCTCGTTGAATCGGATGGATTTGCCTCCGGCGGTCACCAGGATGCACTCCTGATTTCCATCGGTGAGCTTCACCCATTTGAGTTCGTCATCCCCTTCCAAGTCGAAGCATTTCAGCCCATTGGCATGCAGGTTGGCGAAGTTTTTCAGGTCGCAACGTTTTACTTCGCCGTATTGAGTGGCGAATAGCATGAACCCCTTGGCGTTCTGCAAGTCCTTCACAGGAACCGTGGCGGTGATGATATCGCCCGCTTCGATATTGATTAGATTCACGATGGCGGTGCCCATCGCCGTCCTGCCGGTTTGCGGCACCTCATACGCCTTGAGCTTGTACACCCTGCCTCTGTTGGTGAAGAAGAGGATGTAGTCGTGCGTGTTCGCCACGAACAGGTGCTCGATGGTGTCCGCCTCCTTCGTGTTCGCTCCGATGATGCCTCTTCCGCCTCGCCGCTGGGTGCGATAAGTGTCCATCGGCACACGCTTGATATAGCCGTCGCGGGTGATGGTTACCAGCATATCCTCTTCGGGGATGAGGTCCTCCTCCCCGATCTCCTCCGCCTCCGTCGGGATGATGCGGGTGCGCCTGTCGTCCCCGTACTTCTCCTTCAGGGTCTTTAATTCCGTTTTGATGATCTCGGTGACTCTTGCCGGGGTTACGAGAATGTCCTCGAAGTTGGCGATATCGCGCAGCTTGCCTTTATACTCCTCCTCCAGTTTGTTGCGGTTCAGACGTGTGAGCTGGCGAAGTTGCATGTCCAGGATGGCGGTCGCTTGCAGTTGCGTAAAGCCGAATCGGCTCATTAACTCCGTGCGCGCAATCATGTCATCGTCGGAGGCGCGGATGATGCGGATGATCTCGTCCAGATGGTCCAGCGCGACCTGCAAGCCTTCGAGGATGTGCGCCCTCGCCCTCGCCCTTCCAAGTTCGTAACGGGTGCGGCGAATGACGATTTCACGGCGATGCTTCAGGTAATGGCCGATCACCTGGGGCAGATTTAACAATCGGGGGGTGTTGTCCACCAGCGCGAGCATGATGACGCCGAAAGTGCTGCGCAGAGCCGTATGTTTCAGGAGAAAATTCAGCACCTTGCGGGGGTATGCGTCTCGTCGAAGCTCTATCACGACGCGCATTCCGTGGCGATCCGTCAGGTCCTCGATACCGGTGATTCCCTCAATCTTCTTTTGTTTCACCAAGTCGGCGATGCCCTCGATAAGCCTCGCTTTGTTCACTTGATAGGGCAGTTCACTGATCACGATGGCGTTCTTGCCGTTTTCCATCGGCTCGATGTTCACCACGCCCTGCATGATGATCTTGCCCTTGCCGGTGTGATAAGCCTCGGAAATGCCTTTCGTCCCGAGGATCAAGCCTGCGGTGGGGAAGTCAGGACCCTGAATGAACTTCATCAGATCTGACGCGGTGCAATCCGGATTATCGAGGGCGTGAATGCAGGCGTCGCACACCTCGCGAAGGTTGTGCGGAGGCACCTTTGTGGTCATTCCGACGGCGATACCCTCTCCTCCATTGCAGAGAAAGTTGGGGAACCGAGAGGGAAGCACAAGAGGCTCGCGGGAAGTCTGATCGTAGTTAGGCATCCAGTCCACGGTGTCGCGGTCCAAATCCGCGAGCATCTCCGTGGCGAACACGCTCATTCGGGCTTCCGTGTATCGCATCGCGGCGGGCGGGTCGCCGTCGATGCTACCGAAGTTCCCCTGTCCATCCACAAGCATGTATCGCAAGCTAAAATCCTGCGCCATGCGCACCATGGTGGGGTAGATAACCGCTTCGCCGTGGGGATGGTAGTTACCGCTTGTGTCGCCGCAGATCTTGGCGGATTTTCTGTGTCCCGCCCCGGGGGTGAGGTTTAGGTCGTGCATCGCCATGAGAATGCGGCGCTGGACCGGCTTCAGTCCATCGCGCACATCCGGCAATGCGCGTGCGATGAGAGTGGAGACGGCGTATCCGAGATAGGATCGTCGCATCTCCTCTTCAATGTCCACCACTATCAATCCGGCGTATTCCTCCGGAGGCGTGTCTTCCTGATCGGGCTGGATATCGTCGTTATCGGGCATCTCTTATCCTGAGGAGTGATTTGAAATCTTCAATGCAAAGGTGTAATTTTCGGCGACGGCATGAATTCGATTCGCGGGCTTGAGATAAGTGTGAAGACAGCGATCCAACCCTGCTTGCCGAAGCGTTCAATTGCCTAAATTAGGATGGAATGGAGCATTTGAATTCCGATTTCCATTTCAATTATACCCGAATAAGGTATATTTTTGACATGGACCGCACACGTGACTGTGTGTGCTCAGCCTTCAAAGCGTCATATCACGAGGTGACAAATGAGTAAACCCGACCCGAAAGTTTTATCCATTCTGCGCGACTCCTATCAGCGGGAGAAGCGCTCTGTTGTCCTTTACAAACTGCTTGCGGAAAAGCAGAAGGATGCGAAAAGCAAGGACATCTTCAATCGACTCGCGGCGATAGAGGAGGACCATGCAAAGCAGTTCGCGGAGCGCATCGCCGAAGCCGGCGGTGAGCTTCCCCCCATTCCTCCCCTGACCACCAAGGAGCGTCTATACGTCAAGTCCATGAGTACCGATGCCGTTGTGCGGCGCATGGAGTCGGAGGAGGAGCGAAACATCGTCGCTTTTCAGAAGAACGCCTCAGCACTGGAGAGCGCACCGGAGATACGCGAGCTCTTTGCTAAAATCGAAAAGGAGGAGCAGGCGCACAGCAAGCTCCTGCAGGATTTGGCGCCCTCGAACGAACCTGCCTCCCGCCTTGAGGCGATGCTTAAAGGGGAGAAGTGGCACGTCTCCACCGGCTCATGGATCGGCGACGCCATCTATGGTGTGAATGACGGGCTTGGCGCGGTGTTTGGCATCGTGAGCGGCGTGGCGGGATACAGCAACGGCGGGCACCAGGTGGTGGTGGCGGGAACCTTCGGAATGATCGCGAGCGCTCTGTCCATGGGATCGGGAGCCTTTCTCGCTGCGAAAAGCGAGAGGGAGGTTCACGAGGCGCAAATAGACAGGGAGAAACGGGAGATCGACGAGAGCCCGGAGCACGAGATCGAGGAGCTTACACTTATTTATCAGTTGAAAGGGTTCAACGAGGATGAGGCGATGAAGATGGCGCAGACCATCAGCAAGAGGCCGGAACTCTTCCTCCAGACGATGGCTCAGGAGGAACTGGGCCTCTCCGAGAAGCAGTTCCCGAACCCTTGGACCGCCTTGGTATCCTCATCGCTCGCCACGGCGGTCGGAGCCTCGATACCGGTTCTGCCGTTTTTCTTCATGCACGGAATGCCGGCGGTGGTCGCCTCGGCGATCATCAGCACGCTGGCTCATTTCGCCGTGGGAGCGGCGAAGAGCATCGTGACCTCACGAAACTGGTTCGCGTCCGGCATGGAGATGACGATCGTAGGGGTTTTGGAGGCCGTGATCTCATACGGCATCGGTTACTTCTGGCCCAAGGGAGCCACCATGTAATCGTTCCCGTTCCGGATGCGCGAGCCATCGAATGCGATATGAAAATAACCGTATCCATTTTGCATGGGATACGTACCTTGATTATATAACGCACCGTTCACGCATCGTTTAGGAGGCGATTGATGACGAATGTACCGAACGAATCCGAATGGACGGGAGACGATCCGCTTGAACTCTCCCTGGAGAAGGTGCATCTACTGCTGATGCATAAGGATTACGCCAACGCTCTAGTTTTGCTGACCGAGCTATCCGCGAAGTATCCGGAAAACCCGGATATTATCGAGTTGCTTACCGATACATCCGCCAAGCAACAGGAAATGGAGAAGGAGCGGATCAAAAAGGGCGATCCCTTGGCGAGGTTGTGCGTATGGCGCAATCCGTATATCTTTTTTATTTGGATGGGGTTTGCGATTTTTCTTATCGGGTATGCCTTGATGCGAGACGGGTATCTCCTTAGGGATTCCCTCCAAATGGGTATCACGCATCCGATTCGGATTGATGTGGAGTGGGACAAAACTGTCGGGAATGCAGGGGCTTTGGGTCCCGCCGTGGTGGCGAGTTGGATTAGTTGGATGGCTCCTATCTACGTGAACATGCTTCTGTTCACGGTGGTGGGCGTGATTGGATATCTGATGATGCTGGGGGCGTGGAGGGATGTCTCCAAAGCCCCGGCTTGGGCGGACTTGGAGGGTAAGGATCCTTCTTCGGATTCCGTGTGGATTCGCCGGATATTCTGGTGGTGATCACCGCTTCGCGCCCATCGTGCGAATGCGCCATACATTCCCGTCCGTTTCGGCGGTGATGGCTCCGTCCCTGTCCGTTCTAAAGACACGAACATGCATCCCATCCAAACGCTCCAACACCGCAGGCGAGGGATGCCCGAACCGGTTTCGCTTCCCGACCAGGATGATCGCCGCCTGCGGATGCACCGCCTTCAGAAACCGTTCCGTGCTGCCGAATCGGCTTCCATGATGGGCGATCTTGATGATTTGCGCCTTCAAGTCCTCTCCGTCATGCAGGATGTTCGCCTCCGCCTCCGAACCTGCGTCCCCCGTCAGCAGCAGGAAGCTGTTCCCGTACTCCAGCCGAATGACAAGACTATCCTCGTTGTCTGTCGTCTTCTTGCCAATGCCGGGATTAAGCACGCGTAGTCTCACTCCCTCTCCCGTCTCTATGAATTTCCCTCTCTCAAGCGGCGTTAACTTCAGCCTTCGTTCTCGAAGGATTCGAAATAAGATGGGGTGCTTCTTCTCATTCCAATCGTCACCTCCTGCGAAAACCCGTTTCACCAGGACCCTTCGGAGAACGCTTGGCGCTCCGCCGATGTGATCCAGATCGGGATGGGTCATAAAGAGTGCGTCCAGTTTTTGGATGGCTTGCGAGCGGAGAAAGGGAATGATGGTTCTTCTGCCCGCGTCATCCCCCTCCCACGCAGGGCCGCAGTCCACCAGCATCGCCGCACCCGTTGGCGTGCGAATGACGATGGCGTCTCCCTGTCCCACATCGAGAAAAGTCACCGTCAAACGTATATCGTTTCGGGGATTAAGCAGGTTTAGGATCAGACTTGCCAATAGCAGAGTCAGCGTGATTAGCGGGATGGCTATCGTGAGCTTTCTTTTCATCTTGCATTCGCTCCTCGCATCGATTGTTAAGCATGTGCATGCCGAGGGATAATATAATGTAATAGCAGAAAATCCAGAAGCCGTTAGGAGAGCTTACGAACACGGAGGCGTAGGGGACGGATGCGCCGGCATGGATCGCGCCCTCAAGGAAAAGCAGCGCGGGAGAGAGAACGAAAAGCGTCAGGATAGAGGCGAGTTTCATCCAGATCGCGCTGATCGCCCATACAATGAAGCCCATGCCCGTTAGGTACGCAAGCGTTGGGACGACAAGCAGGTTCACTCCCAGGGCTACGATGGAAAACTGATTGAAATATAAAATCGTCAGCGGCAGGGAGCCAAGCTGCGCCGCAACGGTGAGCAGAGCCGTTTCCTCAAGGATCATCCCTCCTTTGCGTATCATCTCTTTCGGTCGGGATGTCGCTGGCGACGCAAGGCTCTTGGCTATCATCTCGAACGTCGGCTGCAGCGCGATGATGGGGATGACCGTCGCGTAGGATAACTGGAACCCGATATCGTAAAGGCTGCCCGGTTCGAAAAGAAGGATAAGAAAGGCGGAGAGCGCCACGGATATCGGCAAATCGCCATCTCGGTCCAAAAGTTTGGCGCAGAGAAAAAGAGACGCCATCAAATCGGCACGAACTATGGAGGGCGAGCCACCGCAAACCAACGTGTAAAAGAAGAGTGCGAACAGCAATATGCGGTGGAAATACCGTTTGGGTAAAGGGATAAAGCGAGAGAGCAGGTAAAGCCATGCCGCGACCATTCCGACATTCATCCCGGAAGCGGCAAGGATATGGCTGGAACCGGTTACCGCGAAATCATCCTGAAAGGAGTTCGGAATCTGTGTGCGGGAGCCAAGCATGATTCCCGCCAGAAAGCTGGATTCCAATGGGGTAAGAAGATTGTCCAAGCTATTTTGCAGGTTCTTGCGAGCGTTCAGCGCAAGTTGGGGGATCCAACCCATCCAAGAGGGGTTGGCGATAATTCTCCAGCTTTCCGGGTTCTTGCTTTGCATGATACGAGAGATATGGCGGTAAGAGTAATATCTTCGAGGATTAAAGCCTGCGGGATTGCTGTTAGGCTCGATGGGTAGCAGCATGCCGTGCGCCTCAAGCCATTGACCGAATGCGAAGGGGGCGTTGTTCGGCTTGAGAGGCATGGAGATCAGTATCTTTCCCTGACAATGGCGCCAGTCATTCGGTCCAAGCCCCGCCTCAGTAACCGTCATTTCGCAACGGAACCGGTTCGTGTCCAAAGTGGGTTCGGAAGCGATGCATCCTCGCACCCAGTATACGCCGGGGGGTAAATCGCCGGCATCCGACTTGGCGGTTAGAAAGTCTGCGTTCGCTCTGAAAGCTCCGAGACAGAGGAAGAGTGAGGGCAGGAGGAGCGCATGTTGCATGCAAGCTCTTCCACGAAGAAGCCACTTGCAGAGGAGGAACCCAATGATTGGCGCAATCAAGGTGATCCAAGGATGATTTTCAAAAGGAATGCCTGCGGCGAAACCGCATGCGCAAAGAACAGCCGCCCGGGAGCATAGGGAGGAGGCGTGGACGAAGGGACATTCATTCAGTTGGCAATCTCGCTTCATGGCTTGACGCCTCGCTTATAGAATGGAAATTAGTGTGCTCGCTTTGAAACCAATGTAAACTTTCCGCGTAATTCCAATGGAACATAGGTAATGGCGCAAAGGCATGTAAATATCCCGTTCCAGTTCCAAAGGAGAAGAACTATGAACAAAAGTCATAAAACGTTTGTTGTGCTCTCACTGCGGGTAATCGTTAGTCTGTTCGGCGTCATTCTTATGATCTTTTTCATTGGGGAAGGGATGCCGGATATTCTTCATGGAAGAGGCGACGGATTAATCCCCTATTTACCCGCTCTTCTTCTCATTTTCCTTGGATGCGTGATGATATGGTTTCGAATAAGGCTTGGCGCGATCTGTATGGTTATCGGAGGCGCGGCAATGTCCGTACAATCCAGAGATCTTTTCGTTACTTTGATTTACGGTCTCCCCTTCATTATTCCCGGACTGACCCTTTGGTTTTTGGCGAAGCCCCAAATTATAAAGCCCAACCCAATTTAACAAAGGGCTCATCCCTAACGGATGAACCCTCGTAGCAAAAAAAAGCCGCCGAAAACATAAGAGGGATTCCGGATATCAAAAGGAGTTACACTTTTTGAACGCTCCGTTTTCCCGATTCGCCGCCCTTGCGGCCCGCTTCTCTTGCTTCATCGGAGGTGAATTCGTGAGCGGTGCCCTTTTCATGGGCGGCTTTTCCGCCTTTGCTGGCGATGTTTCTCTGCTTTTCCGCGTCCATGGATGCGAATCCGCGTTTGCTTTTGACCATGATAATGCACTCCTTCCTGCTCCAAAGAGGGTGAATGCAGAGCCATATGATATTAACTCGGGAGTATGACGGAAATGGAGTGTAAACTGTTCCTTAAATTCATCAGTGAGGGATAATATTTTCGTGGCGAAATGTTACATACCCAACCCGTCGAAACCGAACTCCTCCAGTATCTCCCTCTTGCGCGCCTCCATGCCATCCATGCCGATCACCATGTTTTCGCGGAGATCGTCTGGGGTGAGTTCGGCCAGTGCGATAATGCAGACGGCCATGTAAGGGCTGTATCCGGTTTTGAGGCGGTAGATATGGTAGGTTCTCTTCCGTACGTTCGTCCACCATTGCGCCAAGGTGAGCAACGCGATTTCGTGATCCCCGCCGCGCACGCTCAGCGACCACTCTCTTCGCAACCTTTTCTCAAGCCCCGGCTCGGCAAGCTCCGTGACGTTGAGATTGCCGTGTTTGTGGAGTGTATCGAGATACACCTCTCTTAGTTCGGCGGTTTTGAAGAAACAACAGTAGGCGATGGTCTCGGGCGCGGTGAAGGAGAAGGGGGAGAAATCGGAATTCTCCTCCGCCTCGGGAGGGGAGGTGATGATGAAGACTGAATCGTGCGAGAGTTGCGCCATCTTGGTCAATCCTGAATAAATATCGCCTGATGGAGATTCGGCGATTGCCGAACCCCTTCAGGCGATGGATGTCGGGGTGACAAGACTTGAACTTGCGACCTTCGGTACCCCATACCGACACTCTACCAAACTGAGCTACACCCCGTTAACGTAAATATTATACCAAGCGAGGGTGCGCGATGTCAAGCAAAGGCGGGGCGGGGATTGATTGTCGGGAACAGCCATGATAAATTCGGATATTCTCTTTCCAGCCAGTTATATTTGCCCTTGCTTGTGAAGAGACCCAAAGGAATAACTATTCTGAAAATATTTTTTTTAAATTTGTCAAAAAACTGTTGACAATTCGAACGAACAGTGATAAGATAGATTTTACATAGGAAAGTTTTGCAACGCGCTTGATTCGAGTAGGTGTTCCCAAGATGCTCACAGAGAGTACTCAAATCATGCAACACCCAATCCCTACGGACCCTGCCCTTGCCGGTGCCACCTCCTACTCCTACGATACACGGAACGAGCTTCTCAACGAGACCTCGGTGCGCAACGGGGGCTATTCGAACGCCTTCGGGTACGACGGGGCGGAGAACCCGACCACCTTCAATGGGAGTCCGAACTCCTTCAACGCGGACAACCGGAACGCCGCATTCGCCTTCGACGGGAACGGAAACCCGTCAACCTACAAGGGGGTCGCTCTCTCCTTCGATCCCGAGAACCGCCTGACCTCCTACGGAACGACCATGACCGCAGGTTATGACGGCGACGGTCTGCGTGCCTGGAAAAATACCGCCGCAGGCAAGACCTACCTCGTGTACGACGGCGACTCGCCCGAGCTGGAGCTGGATTCCAACGGAAACGCGACGGCTTTCAACGTGTGGGGTACGAACGGACTGCTCTCCAGAAGGACGGGGGTAACGAGCATCTACTACACCTTCGATCCTCAGGGGAGCGTGGTCGAAAGGCTGGATGCCAATAAGAACATCCTCTCGAC
>JAJZOL010000129.1 GCA_021811565.1 bacterium
AATACCTCTTGCATTCCATGTCTTAGTCGATGGGATTATTTTCGCACATTAACGTTGGTTTTTCCGGTTACTTCTTTCATCCATTTCTTAATCGCGTCCGTTGCTCCACTGCCGTTCACTGCAAACTGCGTGCCTTTCTCTTGCGTCCATCCATACAGGCAAAGCACCTTCGCTCCATGATCCGTAAGCCAATCGAAATGATTCAGGCACTCCCGCTCCGTATCGCATCCCGGCACGATCTCCATCTCTACCGCCCCCCACCTTTTGCGTCCAGCCTTCAATATCCCGGCTATGGTCTTCTCACGATCCATCCAACCGTGAGTCATGGTGTATCCGGGGCGGGCATATCGGTTCACCGCTGCGCTAACCGGCAATAATCGCCCATCGGCGGCTATTTGCTCGGGGCTCATGATGGTCGCGCTCGGGGTATAGTGCGTATAGACTCGATCTCTCGGAATTCCACCCCGCACGCACAGTCCGCAGAGATACTCCGTGTAATCGTGCACCACCTTCGTCATAAGCCGGCGGAAGAGGTCTTGTTCCGTTATCCCCTTCTTCTTCGCCTCCGCGGATAGTCTCTTCGCATTATAACCAATATCCGAGAGCGCGGCGTAACCCGTGGTGACCACATCGCTTTGGTTGAAAACAGCCGACCCTGATTTCGGCGGGGGGATCGGCATGGTTGGCATCGAGTAATATCCGGATTCCCATCCCACCACCAGACCAGCGAACAGATAGCTCCTCCCCTTCCGCCGCCACCGCTTCAGCCGATCCATGACCGGTTTTACGACTCCCTTCTCAATCTGCTGACGCATATAGGCTCGAAACTCGGGGCTTTCGTAATTCGGAGGCGGGCCGCTTACGACCCATTGCCCCCAGTCGAACCAACGCCGTTTCACCAACGGCCCGTGCTTTTCGCCAGGCTGGGGGAATCCGATCCACTCCGCCCAATCCGGGTCTTCGTTTGCAGGTGGAAAGTTCCAATCATCCATGTGGATGAGCAATGGATAATTCGTTCTCTGCGCTGTATCCAAAGCCTGCTCCACCTGTTGGCGGAGTTGCGACCAAGGTGTGCGAAGCGTGAAAAGCACGATGCCGAAGCCTATCTTGCGATGGTTCTCCGGCGGTGAAGGAGGTATATCCTTCGAGAAACTATCGGGTGCGCCTAAAATGATGAAGTAGTCCTGGTCGGCTGGGATCCTGGGCGGTTTCACATTTAGCAGTAACGGCAATAAGAGCAGTAACCGAAGCATATCCTCTCCTCGCCATTCCTCGCATCTATTAAATCGGCAATTAAATAGATGATAAAATCTGTGAAATCACTCTTGATAAAGTTAATATATTCGATGATATTTAATTGCCGAATTAATATAAAATGCGAATGCATCCCCATTCAGTATCCTCCATAGCACATTGACATCGCGATTACGGTATCGGGTTTTACGCAAAAAGCCTAGGCGAGATGCAAGGTCTCTTTCCGAGTATCGCATCTACCCACGCTGATATCTATTGAGGAAGCAAAGGCATTCAAACCGACTTTAATCGCATTTCGCTGAGATGAAAGGAACCTATGGTTCTAACGATTATGCCTTATTTCTCAGCTTTTTTCATGCATCTCAGAGTGCGGCGATTGAATTTCCACGAGGATATGCAAGGCGTCCGGACGATTTGGATTTCTAAGAAGCATCTGATGCAACACATACACGGCATCCTTGTCATCCCCCATTAGACGCAGGGTGTCTGCAAGGCGAAGGTAGGCGTTCCCCTCCCAAGGTTGGTAAATTGCGCAGTTAATGAACTCATTCCTGGCATCTTTCCATTTTTTCTCTCGAAAATATATCTCGCCCAGCTTCTCGTGCGCCTCGATTTCGCCAGGATCCAGCGCCACGGAACGATTAAAGTAGGAGAAAGCCAAAATGTATCGGTGTTTTAAAAATGCGCAGTCTCCCAACCCGCAGAGAGTGTCAGGGAGGCGCGGACAAATCTCATAGGAGTGCCGGAAGAGGCTTTCACTCCTATTCACGTCCATTTTCTGAAGATAGGCGAAACCCAATTGAGTCAGCAACGCCCCAAGCCATCGGTATGACTTAACCTTGTTTCCTTGATTTCCAATAATCCGATCGCGAACATCCGGATCGGTGCGGTAAAGAGTGACCGCGTTATCGCCTTGCATCCAATCTGACGTTTTGTATATACTATCCAGGACGAAATTCAAATGGTATATGGCGGGATTTATTTCCCCATTGTCCAGCAGTGCAGTGCTGAGATTCATCTGGTTTATAAGGCTGTAAGGATCGTAATATGCGATTGTCGAGAATAAGGTTAGGGAATCCCTCCAGCGTCCGACACCCCAAAAGGTAAGAATTCCAGTGTAAAGAAGGTATCCCCCGACTAATATCGATAACGCCAACTTCCAAACTTTACGATACTTCGCCTTTGTGTTGCGCACGTAATCAAACAAAGATATAAACCACCAGCCCATACACGCCGCGATTCCTAGCCCCGTAACCCCCGCCCGATACGGAGCGACCAAAAGGGAAGGCAGAGGAACAAGATTGCTCACTGGAGCCAATGTAAGCATCACAAAAGCTAAAAACCATGCGGTCTCGGGTTTTCGGCGATGCATGATGAAGAATAGCGCGATAAATCCTACCACAATCACGCCGCCCAAGAGTACCCCTATCACGCCTTCATTCTGGATGTTTTGCAGACATAAGGTGTGCATGGTGGCGGGAGTCGGAAGAAACAAAAGTTCGGCGTAATACAAGCCGGTTTGCGCTCCCTGCACTAGAAATCTGGATGCATATCCCCGCTCCAAAGAGGACCTAGGTGGTCCATAGGTCAACCACGCCGCGACGAACGCTATGGACGCCACAGTGAAAAGAGCGAGCACCTTCCACGCATATTTCCTTGTATGGTTATCCCAACGATCCTTAAAGTTCTTCGAGGAGAAGCTGAAAAATGCAAGAGGTATTAAGGGGAGGAGACCAATCATTTGCTCCTTACACATGAGCATTGCCAAGTATGCAGCCAAAGTGACAAACAGCCATCGCATCCTATCGCTTTGTTCGGAACGGACCAAGCGCCACAGAACGATGCAAAACAGCAACGTGAAAACTCCGCATTGGGAATCCGTTCTGCCCCCGATCCATGCCACGGTGCTAACCTGCACTGGCTGAACCGCAAATAATGCGGCGCCGAGAAGCGCGATCCGGCGATCATTGAACACCAGCGCAAGGAAAAGCCCCAGCAGAACCGTCGCACACACATGGAAAAGAATGTTGGTTTGGTGGTAGCCGAAAGGGATTCCCTTCCAAACCATATGATCAAGGTAAAAGCTCAGGGATATGAGAGGGCGGAAATAGTCCTTTAGGAATGGGTGCGTAAAACAGTGCAAAAGACTATCCCCGCCCCCTATGCCTTGCCCGCCGATCAAAGAGTAATCATCCCATATCTTCATGCCGTTCAAGGACGGAAGATAAATCAGCAAAGCCAACAGCCCGATACACGCCAACGCCCAGCGGAAAAGTTTATTAGAAGTGTATTGCATGGTAAATCCTCAATTGCTTACCGTTATTATCGGAATTTTCATGGCATCCTTGAGATATGCGTAACCTGATATTTTGTCATAACCGTCACAATCAGATCGGATATCGTTTGATAGAAGTGTAGTGCGGCGATTTTTTAATAGGAGCAAATGATGGAGAGCAAAAAACCTTTTCGACTAACACCACCCCTCGCATCGGCGCCTTTAACCGTAAGGGGAACGCCCATATTAGGTGAGGAGACCCATTCGTAAGCCGATGGGGATATCAAGGAAGCAATTTGGGCTAATTGATGATATAATGCAATGTCCTTATGCGGCGGATAATCCCATATCCGTCGCAGTTTTCAAATAAGATATATGTGAATCACATACAAAACGACGCGGAAAGCATAACATTGGCGTTTTTCACGGCGCCATGGAGGCATAGGCGTACAACAAGCGAAGGATTCAAAAGGATTCAACATGATTACGGAATCGGGTTTGGTAATTGAGGATATCATTGAAGGAGACGGTGCCAGCCCCAAGGCGGGAGACAACGTTGTGGTTCATTACACCGGATCATTCGAGAATGGTCGCGTATTTGACAGTTCCGTCACGCGAAACGAGCCTTTCAAGTTTCGAATCGGCATGGGACAGGTTATACGCGGGTGGGACGAAGGCGTGATGAGCATGAAGGTTGGAGGCAAAAGGAAACTCACCATACCCTCCGCATTGGCGTATGGATCGCGCGGCGCGGGAGGCGTAATCCCTCCGAACGCTACTCTGATCTTTGAAGTCGAACTGCTCGATATAAAATAATCTCCAGAGGACATGGCGAATTTCGGATAAACGCGATTGATAACGCTATTTCCCAGTTCGATAAAACACCGAAAATCGAATTTTGAGATTGCCTGACCAAATAGCTTTGTTTATCACTTGCAAACCGTTCATGTTGACCTAAGTATAGAGATATGCCAAAATTGTATGGAGGTCACGAGGAATGATCCCCCTGAAAGGCAATATTCCTACACGCCGCTTTCCCATCCTAACGGTATCACTTATAGTTGTCAACGTGATCATATTTGTGATGGATTCGCTTAATCGCGTCAAGATCATCGGGAATCCCATTTTGACGCCATACGGGTTTGTACGTCCAATAAGCTATATTGGTGCGCTCACTTTGCACTACTCGATGGTGCCGTACAATGTCACGACTGGGGCGCCCGGAGCTTGGCTAACCATTTTCACATCGATGTTTCTGCATGCGAACTGGTTGCACATTGGCGGCAACATGCTCTATCTCTGGATATTTGGGAGTGTCGTGGAGGACGCACTAGGGCGACCGAGGTATTTGCTCTTTTATTTTGTCGCGGGATTCGCCGCCGCTCTTTCACAGATATATTCGAATCCTCTATCGCAAGTACCCACTATCGGAGCAAGCGGCGCCATTGCCGGGGTGATGGGTGCATATCTGATACTCTATCCTGGGGCCAGCATTCTCTCGATCGTGCCGATCTTTTTTATCGGCATGCTTATGAATGTGCCAGCCGTACTTGTGATTGGATTTTGGGCGCTGCTCCAGTTCGTTGACGCCAGTTGGCTTGGCGGCGGCGACCTGCAAGGGGGCGGCATCGCGTATTTCGCGCATATCGGTGGCTTCGCCACAGGGGTCGTCTTGATTTTGCTGATGGGCGGCAGAAACCTTCTTTATAAAAAACGGGGATATTAGAGTGTGTTGCACAAATGTATTTGAACCACACACTGATACAATATATGCATATTCAAGCCATTATATTACCAATATATTGTATGTGCGCTGATTCTGATTATGTTTATGCAACACACTCATTACGATCCATAAATAGGCACTACACTCCTCGTCACCTTATTTCCATTGCACCCAATGGAATGTGAACGGATATTCATTAAAAGGACAAAAAAGCATTGCGACGCACAATAGCCATCGTTTCGTGTCTTCTCGTGGCCATCGGCACACTTGCCGGGTTATACGCCGCCGGTAAAAGATCGCAGTCGGAAGCCAAAAATCGCAGAGTTGAGATTGCGATGGAATATGACGATGTCCAACAGCTTGCATCATCAAGCGGTCAATCTCTTCCCTCGGTCATATCCAGCCTGAAAAACTCGGGATTAACCTCCCTCGCCGTTCCGGAGGACACTCTTACATCGCTTCAAAATGATGGCAATATCCACATCTTTCACTCCGGCGGCACCACGACTGTTTATGTAAGCTCCATGGAACTGCTTAACAGAATACAACACGCCCTCATCATTCGAGGATATAGTCTTCAAAACCGGAGCCTCGTCCCGAGTGAGTCAGGGATTCAATTCGCCTTCTCCCTAAATCCGGGCGGAGACTCCAAAGCGAACACGCTATTTTCCGTCCTGAATACGAACTTCGACTCGATCCACCTCCTTGGCATAGGAGTGAATCCTCACAGCGTGGTTGCTATAAAAAGCATGGGGTTGAACGTCATCGCTCGGATCAACAACTTCCCCGGAGCCAATGGATCCAGCATGTATCAGGTACTCATGGACGTGAAGCGGGAAGGGATTAAGACTGTTATCTTCCAAGGGCTCGAGGTTTTCGGATACAGAGGACAGCAAAAAGCCGCTGCGGAGGCGTTCGTGCGGTCCGGAATCCAATACGGACAGGTCGAGTTCGGGAAGCAAAGAGGGGATTCTCAGCTTTCCGAGGAGCTGAAGGGCGCTTATGTAAGAGTGCACAGCGTTTCCGACGCCGAGATGGGAACGATGTCGCCAAGCGATATCATCGAACGTTTCGTGCGGGCGGCACGGGACAGAAACATCCGTATTTGCTATTTAAGAATGATTACATGGCAAGGCGGCGATCCGGTGCAGGAAAATGCAAAGTTCATCGCCAGCATCTGCCGTCAAATCGCCCGCAAAGGGGAGATGAGCTTCGGACCGGCGCATCTATTCGATCCACTGAAACTACCCAAATTTCTCTTCCTGCTCATGGGGCTTGGAGTGGCGGGGGGTGCTACGATCGGACTGATGCGTTTGGGTCCGTTTTCCGGCAAGGCACTTTTGATAGTGTTGATTATTATGGTTTTGATTTGCGCCGCTTTGCCCATGTTCGGTTTGATGGGCAGAAAGTTGGACGCCCTTATGGCGGCGTTGATTTTCCCTACAATCGCCTGTATGCGGCATGACATCCTTGACAGAGATTTCCGAAGCGAGCAACTGTCGGCGAAGGACGCCGGATGGAAGGCGATCCACACCATATTGGAGGCGTGCGCTATTACGTCTTTGGGCATCTGTCTCGTGGTTGGTTTTCTCGCCTCCCGAATCTTCATGCTCAAGGCCGATCAGTTCACCGGCATCAAAGTGGCAATCGCAGCACCCGTCGTTTTCATCGCCATCCTCGCCATAACCGGCATCCCGTCATTGAGTGGCTCCCTTCCAAATGAATGGGACAAGATCAAGAAAAGACTCACGGATTTCTTCGGGGAGCCTGCAAAAGTGGGACCTTTGCTTCTTTCATTGCTGGCTTTGCTTCTGTTAGCCCTGATGATCGCGCGGACGGGCAACGACCCGGGAGTTGGTGTATCGGGCATAGAGCTTAAATTCCGCGCCTTAATGGACCGTTTCCTCCCCGTACGTCCTCGCACGAAAGAGTTTCTATTTGGACATCCGCTGTTTATTCTGGCAGTAGCTCTATGGTATCGCGGAAGGAGAAAATGGGCGCTGCCTCTGTTCGTGGCGGGAGTCGTGGGACAGGTTTCGATTTTGAACACCTTCTGCCATATCCACAGCCCCCTGCACCTTTCCTTCATTCGAGACGTGGCGGGGTTGGTGTTTGGCGTGGCGATTGGATTGATTCTATTCTGGTTGAGCGAAAAGATATTCCCGGTAACCAAATCGAATGATGCAAACGGGGAGCGGGCGCAGAGGAAGCGCACGGTCGAAGGAAATGCCTAATGCTTCTCCCACAGTTCTGATTTCCGGCTATTATGGGTGCGGCAACATCGGCGACGAGGCGGTGCTGGGTGGAATGCTTCACGCACTGAAGCAGATCCGAAGCGATTCGGAGGTGCAATACATCGTCCTGTCGCAAAATCCCCCGGAAACGGCGAATATGCATCATGTCCCCTCACTGCATCGTATGCGTTTCGGCGATGTTTATCATATGATAAACCGATGCAACCTGCTCATATCCGGAGGAGGCAGCCTATTGCAGGATACCACTAGCCTGCATTCCTTGGTATATTATCTTTTCGTTATCTATCTCGCCATCAAATGTAAAAAACCGGCGGTCATCTATGCGCAAGGAATTGGACCCATACGAAGACCGTTAGCCCGGTATGTGACGCAGTGGGTGTTAAACAAGACTCGGTTCATTACGGTAAGAGACGAGGAATCCCGGAGACTCCTGAAAACAATAAAGGTCTCCATCCCCCCCATAACGGTCACGTCAGACCCCGCGTTTCTCTTGGAACCGGCGGATACAGGCAAAGTCGGCGCCATCCTTCTGGAAAACAGGGTTCCCAAGGATAAGAAGCTGATGGGCTTCGCGCTGAGACCTTGGAAATACCCCTCATTGGAGCATCTAACCGCAATGGTGGAGGAAATAAGCAAACTCACGGAGTATCACCCTGTGTTTCTTCCGATGCACTCCGGTTCGGATATCTTCTTCTCATCCATGATCCGGGAAAAATTAAATTGCCCTTCGTCCATTATAAGAAGTAAAATGAATTACGAGGAGGCGTTGGGAGTAATAAGCTCATTCACCGCGATCGCGGCGATGCGCTTGCATGCGCTCATCTTCGGCGCGAGCACAGGATCCAAACTTTTCTCGCTGTCGTATGATCCCAAGGTTGAAAGCCTGATGAAGAGCCTTGATCTTGATGCCTATTGCGAAGACGTGCAGGGATTTGACCCTGTTAATGCGGCAAAAAAAGTCGCAAAGATGATCGAAGATCCGAATGCAGGAAGAGTGACTCAGGAGAAAATGGCTCTAATACGGGAGAGCGCTATTGAAAACGCCAAAATTGCTCTTGCCATTCTTGATGAAAAGTGATATATTCATGAAGTCACTGGAATAAGAACTCCATCGTAAAGTAATCTATTTGGTATTCATCCGCTGTATTCACAACGATAAGAATAGTGTGCATATATACAAGGTGAGTGCAAAACCCCATAAATAGCAGATAATCGCAAAACGCTATCCATGCGTTGCATCAAATATAACTTCGGCGATACAAATCGCCATTCCTGAATTTTGCAGACACTTCGGGTGATTATATATGACTATCCACCCTTGTTGAAAAACACTGCGGTCGAATTATGCAATCACATCCGCTGGTTTAAGGCGGATGACATTGTTCTATACAATCAATGACCCGCGCGAACCGATGTTAGCATATATTTTATGAAATACCTTCGATCCATCATCTTGATCCTGATACTCCTGGCAGATTTCGGTGGTGTTCAACCCGTCATGGCTCAAAATGAGACAATATGGGAGAAGATCAATTCCTATTCGACTCTTAGCAGCCATACGAGCGATACAACCAACCCCTCTCCCGCTCCGTCCGAAGCCCACGCCCTGAATAAAACGAACACTCATGTTAACATCAAACCCTCGCCTGTTTCCATCCAGCCCAACACCCATGTAACCATATGGGAACAGTTGAATCGACGCCCTTCCGCAGCCACAGCGGTCCCGGAAAAGCCACAGACGATATGGGAGAAGTTGAATTTTCAATCCTATCACGCTCCAGGTTATGTCAGCCCCATTCCCATTCCGGAATCATCTTCAGGCAAGGCCCCATTTTCAAGCGTTACAAGCTTTTTCACTCGGGTTGGCGATGGCATGCAGAAAATCGGCCGCGCTCTTGACACCAAAATCAAGGTGCAGGGTCAGCAGACGATAGGCTTTCATATGGAAAACGTCACGGGCAGCACCGCTGCATACCAAACGGACAACTATTTCGGCCAGCAGGGATTAGCAGGATCATATGATAACACGGATTTAACCGTGGAAGGGAAAGTTCTCGGACTCATAAACTTTCAAACCCATTATAGCAATAATATCTATGGCAACCCATACAACAACCAGATATCATTGAACTACGCCTCAAAAAATCTGAAGGTGGATGCAGGTGATATCACCGGCACCATACGCGGCAATTCTCTTATTAATTTCACTCGATCCCTACAAGGGGTTCAAGTCTCGGCGAACGTCACGAAGGGGTTGAAACTAACTTCGCTCTACACCCAAACGCGTGCACAGGTTCAAACCATCACCATTCACGGAGGAAACGGTCCCGGACCATACTACGTGTATGCCGGGGGACAAATCGTGGACGGATCCGTTCAGGTGAGAGTGAACAATCAACCCATGGTGCAAGGCACGGATTACACCTTGGATACCACCACCGGGGAACTAACGTTTAAAACCGGGATGATTATAAGTGAGATGGACACGATCGCCGTATCCTTCGAAACCTATGGTCTGAACCAGTCGGTTGGGACGATCAATGGATGGAGGGCCGATGTCACCTCGTTCAGAGGCGCTCAAGTAGGACTGACATACATGCAGGAAACGACCCCAAACGGATCCAGTTCCCTGCAAACCAAAACAGACCAATTCTACGGATACAATAACGCCAGCACCCCTTACGTGCTGACATACCCCGTGGACCTTATCGTCCAATATAATGCCGCAGGACAGATTGTGAGCGCGGTGCCGAAATATCCCATGCAAGCTTATATCGGAGCCACATTGAAAACCTACGGAGTTGATTATATCGTTGATCCGAGTATTCCCAATCAGGTCTATTTCGCGTATCCGGTGCCAAGCTCTGAAATCATTAAGATTACCTACACCCCGCAGGTCGTAAACGATGTGCCGGGAAACCGTAACGTTTGGGGGGTTGACTCTACTTTCTCCCTTGGCAAGCTGGGGAATCTATCCGCGGAAATGGCTTCCAGCAGCCTGCAAATGACCAGCGGATTGGTCTCAGGCACCGCTTGGAACGTGCGCAGCAATATGTCATTCCTCAACCAGAAACTTGACTTCACCACGTACCTGCGGAACATAGGATCCGATTACACCTCAATTGAAAGCACGGGATTCCAACAAAACGAGAGGGGCGTCACCCTTGGAATGGATTACCAGATCACCCATGGCTTGAAACTCTCCACAACCTATGAATCCACCAAAAAACCTGATTACAGCTATGACACCACTGGGACGAGTACGACCGCCACCAGCACGGGGTTGGATAATTTCAAGCAAATCCAGGCGTCATTAAACTGGCAAATCGAACGGGCTGGTCAATTCTCCTTTTCCCATAACGGCATGGATACGATTCTAGCCGCAGGGGGTGAATCCAACTACACCACCGATAACCTCGGATTGAACTGGAATTTCAAGTCATTTGGCTTCGGTCTCAACATGGGCCAAAACAAGAATTACTCCTCATATGTCACCACTCCATCCACAACGACCGGCTCCACAACCACTCCCACTCAGCTATCCGTCACAGGCACAAGCTCCTTCAACACCAATTTGAACATGCACTGGCGGGCGGGATCGAACCTGAACCTCAGTGGAGTCCTTGCGGATAGCAGTATGACAAGTAACACGGGGGTGAAATCCACCGCAACCGATATGAGTTTGACGGCGGACACCAAACCGATGCGAAATGTAAGTTTGAAGCTAAGTTATCAAAATCAAAACTCCGGTAACTACTCCCTTTACGGGACCACAACATCCATCCCCACTACGACAACATCGTTAGCCACAAATGCGATCGCAAGCAAAATGATGTACGCTTTTCCAGGTTTCCCGTTTCTTCGGTACGGAACTCCTGCCTTCAGAGATGCGTCCAGCATTTATAACAATTTCCCCAACATACCCACCGCCAATACGGGCACAAGTCTGCTCGGTTCCATCACCGACACCACCTATGCGGGTGGTGGATATAACAGCGCCGTGGGCGGTTATGGGAACTATAGCGGGCTGTTAAGCAACAGCAGTGCGAACACCTACAACAGCACCAGTTTCACAGGACAATCAAACGGGATTAGCGCATTGCTCAGCTATCAACCTTGGCGAACCATGTCCTTCGATTTGGATTGGAGCCAGTCGAGCAGCCAAGGAAACTATCTATACAACAGTACGCAGAATAGTGTCACACTAAACTGGAGCTATAACACAGGCGAGCGTTTCGCATGCAACGCCAGCATCAGCGCTCAGAACATGGTTTACCTCGGCAATAACGGAGGATCGAACAGCAGCCTTTTCTTCTTTAATATCCGAACCAAGCCTTGGGGAAAGCTCACCACGACGTTAAGCTATCAATCCATGGTTGCCGATAGCACCTTGAGTTCCAGCGCCACCAACACCACCACGACCATACCGGGATCCATCACCATTCCGTCGACAATGAACACACAGTTAAACGCCTACTCATCCAGATTTGAATATCCCGTGTGGTTAAAGAGCAACGCATACCTTGAATACGATGATGCTTTGAGTACGGGATATCTGGCTTCCGAACAAAAGACGTTTCTCTTGGGTATCGATTTCGGTCTCACTCAGAACGCCAGTTTTTCATTGGGTTGGAGATATCAGGAGAATATCAGCACTGACGTTACAACCGGTTCAAGCAACTATCAGGTAAATTCCCTGGACGCCAATATCAACTTGCACTTCTAAACATTCTTTTCGGGTCTGAAATAGTGCGACCCGCATACCAAACCTATCGGCGCCAATCGTATTACACGCCTTCAAATGAGAGGAGGAGTAAGATGACTACAAGCCGGAAATTCAGTCGAAGAGAGATGATCGGCAAAACCGCAGCAGCATTCGCAATCCCCTATTTCGTTCCAAGCGAGGTGATCGGATGGAAAGGCAGAATAGGTGCGAATGACAGAATCGTCATTGGCAACATTGGAGTTGGAGGCATGGGTATCAATCATGTCGCTTCGGATAGCGCGGCTATTTGCGATGTGGACGATGGCCACATGGCTAACGCCGCGAAACGAGTGACTCAGGGGACGCCCTTCCTCACCAAGGACTTTCGGCGCATTCTTGACCGCAAGGATATCGATGCGGTGATGATCGCCACGCCGGACCACTGGCATGCTGTGATGACGGTCATGGCGTGCCAAGCCGGCAAGCATATCTATTGCGAAAAACCCACCTCGCGAACCATTGAGGAGGGCAGAGCCATGGTGAATACGGCTCGATCTTATGATCGTACAGTGCAAATCGGAGCGCAGGGACGATCCACCCCATCGGGCAGGGCAATCGCTGACTACGTCTTGAACGGGATGATCGGAAAGGTAAACCGGGTGGACGTATGGCATGTATTGAATTTCTCCACCATACCCAC
>JAJZOL010000021.1 GCA_021811565.1 bacterium
TTATCACTGGCTTACTTCCGCCTTGGAAGACCAGACGAAAATCACCCCCGTTACATCGTTTTGAAAATAATGCATCATGTATTACGAACTTTGCTGTTTTCCATTTTCCTGAACCGTCGAGTTGATCAGTTTCACCGTTTTTAAAAGCGCCGGGCATAGTGGGAACGATAAGGACATTCTTATCGGATGAGTCATACATAATGGTGAATGAACCCTTTGTTTCATCGAAATAGTCTACTTCGATGGTTACCTTAGGTGCTCCACAGAATTCAAAATCCGGTGCATCAACATAGAAATACATAAAGTAACTTCCACGGTATTCTTTTTCACTGGTCCAAGCTTCACGATTACCTGCAACGACGGGGATGCACTCGGATTCAGGGTGATTAACCATTAATAATAGACCATGTTCTATTGGAATTTTTGAAAGAACGACTGAAATCTCTGGTTGTGGTTTTGCTTTTTCCTCGTTTTCCTTAATGATCGCCTTGTCGCCGATTTCGTTGATTATATCGAAGCCGTTTGCTCCCATGTTTTCGGAGATAATCGCACTTTTAATGCCATTTCGCAGTGTGATGTCAAGACCGGGCTTTAGTGGGCTGCCGTTATTGGAATCGAAAGTACACCCTATCACTTGCAGTTTGCCGTTGTCCGCCTCCACCATAGGTTTACCGCTCAAGCCTCCCCAAGCGTTGAAATGGCACCCTAAAAACGAGACGAACAGGGGGCTGTGTGAGATCACTGCTTGCGGAAACAAGAAAGAGCAGTTTACAAAGCGGACCGGTCCAATGGCGCCAGGCATCGGATTGCTGTTTATCCGCACACCTACAGCATCTGTCTCAATTCTATCAGAGGTGAACTGACCATTGGTAATCAATAGCGGTAACCATGAAACACTGCCTTCCACTAGGATACCTGTATGTACGGCATCTGCGCCGATTCCCACCATTTGGAGACTGCCAGCCCCTTTCTTTGTTATTATGAAACGGTAGCCAGTCTTCGCAATGAACACAAAAGTGTTGATGACATACTCCCAGTCTGTTCTGCCGAAGGTGAATGCCTCGAGGTTATCCTTCAGGTATTGGTTCACAAGCCCTAGCGTCCCGTCTGAGTTATCGGGGACACCACCGACTTCTCTTGACCACCACCACTGCCCATGGAAGTGGACGTTCTCTATACGTCCGACATCCGAGCACCCATCGACATAGATTCCCCGCCGGAGCACACACCCATACACACTACGGATCCGGTGCCGGACATTCCATGCCGTCCCGTTTCCAACCTGGATGCCATTATAACTGTTGATAAGGGTGACATTCTCAACTGTATTGTCGTTATTTATAAGATTAAAGGTCCAAGAGTATGGATGGATGTCTTCCGCTTTTTGGTCAGGATAATAGACAGTAATGCCGCTCACCGAAGTGGAATCCACCAGCTCGAAAAGCGGCGGTCCGTCTTCGTTGTCTCGTCCGACTTTCGCTAGGATGACCGTTCCCGTCAAAGGACTATTGTAGCGCGGTGAATTGGATGCGCCTTCGATTGCAACTCCCGCCCGTACCTTTAGACCATCCGTTACCAGGTATTTCCCAGCAGGTAGAATGACTTTGTCACCGGTCGCAGCTGCGGTATCGATTGACAATTGGATCGCAGCGGTATCATCGTGTATGCCGTCTCCGACAGCACCAAAATCCTTTACGGTGATATTTCCTCCAAGGTCAGCATGGGGGGCTGCTTTTGCCGGAATGGTTAATGATGCAGCGGACATGCCCGACATCATCATGAAATCGCGTCTGCTCAATCTTTTTCCGCCAATTGAAAACAAAGCGCTATTTCTCTCCCCTTCAATACCAGGGGTTGGCTCCTTGGATGGATCATCTTTCATTAATTTTTCCTCCGGAGGTAATTGCTAAATAAAAAATAATGCAGGAATTTCGCGGGTTTCCGGTCAAGATAAGGTTGAAAACACTTGAAAATCAAGGGGAACCCGCGCATGGTCATTTTATCGGATTACTGGAGCATACTGCAAATATCACTTATTCCTTCCAGGGAGCAGGTCGTGGAGACCCGTCTTACGGAAAAGGAGAAACGTCTGGTCGCCAACATGGACGTGATCTCCGTGGGGAAGCACCTGGATCATGCGCACCATTACGGGCACGGACACAAGCCCTACGATCTTCGCTCCATGGCCGGGGCGTTCAGAGCGAAAGCCACTTTTAACTTATTAAAATCGATAACGCTTCACGAGATGTTACTTGGAATCTGTGCGAGGAGAAGGATGGAGCTTATACCGGAACCTACACCTACGGCGTTTCTCTCATCCGAAGGAACGGGGAGTTTTTACAGTACGACGGTCTCGGTTCGGCGAGAACCTACACGAACGCCATGGAATCAGTAACAACCAAGGCGTGCTCAGGGACAATTCATACCCATAGCCATGGAATTTAGGGGTAACTCTAATATTGCCATTTACCGATAACATATGATATAATGACTTTCGTGCGGAGAGATGGCTGAGTGGTCGAAAGCGGCCGCCTGCTAAGCGGTTGTAGGGGTGTTAAGCTCTTACCCCGGGTTCGAATCCCGGTCTCTCCGCCATTTTATATCTTCGCGTAAATCCTCGCCTGAGTGGGTTTTTAAGGATGGCGGAATCGAAACGCGAGGAGGCAATGTCGCTTATGTATCGTCTCATATCTCTGGTTCTTAGTTTCCTTCTACTACTTCTTCTCACGATTCCATCCAGGGCGTCCTCTGTCGACACCTATCTCAAAATCAGACGCGAGGTGGGATATGACCCGACTCTCACGTATCAAACGGTTCAATCCGATATCACCGCATACGCTAACGATTATTTCGAGATTAAAGGGGTGGTCACGGGCACAATCACGCGCGGCGACAATCTCTCGTTCCTGTTCAGTATGAACAACAGTTTAGCCATTTTGCTGAATGCACCGATGGAGTACCAATCGCTTGTAAAAAGCGACAACCGCGAGACGCTCAGAGTGTTGGTACAAGTGAAGCAATCCATTACTGGCAACGTTGTTCCCTTGAAGGTTATCGCTATGGCGAAGGATTCCGAAGTCACACAACGTGAGAAAGAGGCGTTGACGAAGATGCAAGCCGCCAAAAAGCGGGCTATCACCACTCACCCCGTCGCCGTTTCGTCGGGAGGGAAGGTGGGATACCAGACTTCCGTAGGGTTCATATCCCGGATGGCCGCCACCTATCTTAATCCGGAGGCGCAAAGGATATACCCGCAATACCTGAACTTCATCGCTCATTGCAATAAAAAGCTCTCCTTCAAACAACTGGACACCATAACCGTGAGCATCCTCTACTTTTCCGAGAGGTATCGGGTGGATCCCCGTTTGGTAATCGCCATGATCATTGCGGAGTCTGATTTCGATCCGAAATCCACCTCCTGCAAGGGGGCGATGGGGCTGGGACAGCTGATGCCTTTCGAGGCCAAGGAACTGAAGTTGTCGAACCCCTACGATCCCATCGGAAATATCAAAGGCACCGTGGACCTTTTTAAAGGCAAGCTTGATATCTTCCGTCTCAAGGGGACACCCAAGGGGATGCTTACGTGGCGTCAGATTGAACTGGCGTTGGCGGCTTATAACGCAGGAGCCGGAGCGGTGCGACGGTACGGCGGCATCCCGCCGTACCGGGAGACTCAGAATTACGTAAGGAAGATCATCAGCACCTATCGCGAGCTCTGCGGGTTATGATCCGACGCTTTATTTAGGTTAGCGACTTATCCTTTGGTGATCCGGTTGGTGAGGGTGCCCAATCCTTCCACTGTCATACTCACTTCGTCCCCGCTCTTCAAAAAAACGGGAGGCTTCCGCCATACGCCCACTCCCCCCGGAGTGCCCGTTGTAACAATATCGCCCGGCTCCAGTGTGATCTCCTCGGAGAGGTTACGCACCAGATACTCCACACCGAAGATCAGGTTGGATGTGTTTGAGTTCTGCATCAAGACTCCGTTGAGCGTTAAGCTGATGTTCAGATTCCCCGGCTCCGGAATCTCGTCGGTTGTCACCAGCGCCGGGCCTGTCGGGGCGAAAGTGTCGAAAGTTTTACCTCGCACCCATTGCTTGTCGCGCATCTGGATGTCTCTCGCGGTTACGTCGTTAAAGCACATATATCCCGCCACATAGCTTAAAGCGTCCTCCGCCGAAACCCGCTTGGCTCGTTTTCCGATCACGAATGCCAACTCCGCCTCGTAATCCACTTGATCGCTGCTGATGGGGAGAATCACATTGTCGCGGTCGCCGATTAGGGTGTTGGGATACTTTGCAAACAGAATGGGGCGTTCCGGGAAGGGCTGGTTCTGCTCCAGGCAATGATCGCGGTAGTTTTGCCCGATGCACAGGATTTTCGCGGGATCGTGCACCGGCGGTCCGAGGTGAACGGAGCTTTGTGCGAAGATGTATGGCTCCCCCTTCAATGCGTATTCGGGATGGCTTTGCACATACGCCAAACCGGCTTTCGCCCTTTTCATTGCATCCTCACCTGACGAAAGAAAACTGCGCATCGAATCACCCCACGCGCCCGGGGTTTCGCCTGCGGCTACCATCGCTCGATTGAGATCAAACACCTTCTCATCCAAGAGAAAGCCGATACTGGTTTCATTTTGCGTGGAAAAGCGAACAAGTTTCATGATTGCACCTTTGTGGAAAATATCGAGATTTCATAGGCTGTAAAATCAGTTTACCCCTCGGCGTTCCCGGAATCGGCGAAAACGTTTCTGATCGCCCGGAGATAGCCGTCCCTGTATCTCTTTTCCGGAAGAAGGAAGCTACCCTCCGTCCACTCATTCCACGCGTTGATTGTCAGCATTTTCAGTCGTCTTTCCGGTCGGCTTAACCATTCGCGTGCTCTTTTCAACGCCTCTTCGAAAGCGGTTGGCGTGTTCCCGTCATAAATGGGCGTGAAGGGGTATCCTCGGTTCTCGAAGCGGTCCGACTGCACCGTGCGGGGACTGGAATCCCATCCCATGGACACATTCGGGCAGTATGGCATCGGGAATTTCGCGGCGAGTTCATCCCAAACCTGGCTGGCGCGAATCGCGTTTTTCGCATAATTGCTCAGAGGGAAACCGTAATCACCCATGTTCACATGGTGCGCCCAGCAATAGGAGTGGATGCTTGCCACGCCTAGTTCCAAGGCGATAGCCGGGTTCGCCTGCCATGCGACCGCGTTCAAATGGAGTCCGGGAAAACCCGCACGCATTGTCTTCCTTCGGAATTCCGCCAGAGCCCTTTTCGTTTCATCCATTCCGCCCAAACCATCGATGAAGGTCTGCAGTTCGTAAATCGAGAAGAACGGCTCTCCTTCGATCATCAAATGGTTCGGTTGGGAGAAGTAACGATTGATGACATGATCGGTTATTTCGTCAAAAGTGCGACTGGAAACCTTTCCCTGAGCCCAGTTCTCCCATTTCATGCTGTATGGCGCGGGATGGATATTCGCCCAGTTATGATTCGCCCACATAATCGCGAACTTCATTCGGTTTCTGTTGGGCGCGGCGAGGAAGCCTTTCTCCAAGGCGGTTTGGAGGAAAGGTCCGTCTTCCCACCAGTACCAGTCATACAGAAATGTTGTTACGCCATGGTCCGCCGCCAAGTCGATTTCACGCGCCGTCCATGCGGGATCGGATTCGTCGAAATACCCCCATTCCGGCGTTAGAGGCTGATAATGACCCTCGAAACGGGAAGTGGCGTGTTTCACAAGCTCCCACTCCGTCCAATCCTTTCCGTGCCAAGCGTCGTTTCTCGGGTCCGGGTGATACTGAGGGAAATAGTAAACTGCGACTTCCATCGTCTCCTCCTATTCTGGATAAGCGTAGAAATGGAACAGAAACCAGCAGAATAGCGCTCCAAGCAGACATGCGATGAAATTGACCATGTCGTTATTGATCCATTTCCATCCCGACACATGCTTCGTTGGCTTTCCGCAATGGATTTTGCATTCGGTTTGGACTTCGCAAACAGTACAGCGGTATTGAGCTTGCACGGAGGAGCCAAGTATGCTGTCCGCCCAAGCCGCTAAGAACCCGGACCATGTGACGGCGAGCATTTCGGAGATGTCCGGTTTCCACATCAACAATCTGCCTGGATCCCATACGAGCCACCCCGTGAAGGCGATAAACGCCGCGCCTAGAAACGCCCCCGCCATTCCAAGAAACGAAATCGCTCCGGATACACCGGCCGGCACCTTCCTCCAATTGGATATCATCCGCGGGTTGGGGCTTAACCCTCCTATTTCCGTCGCCCATGTGTCGGCGTTCACCGCCGCAAGCGATGCGAAATAGACGAGGACGATTTGCCGCACATAGGGGTTTAAAGCGTATACTGCGGCTAGAACCGCCGGGATCAAGCCGTTCGCGCACACCTGCCACACGTCTCTCTCGCCACCCTTGGCGTAATGGGAGTTCGCGGAGGCTTTACGCGACTTGCCCATGACGGATAAAAGACTGGAGGAGAGGAAAAACGCCAAAAGCGGAACGGCGAGCAGCAGTTTGCCGGATGCGAATATCACCGCGCCGATAACAAATGCCGCTAGAGCTCCCCCGAATGTCAGAAGCTTGAATTTTCGCGCCACCAGAGCCACCAGCGCAGCCAAGGCTATCGGCGTGATGATACTTAGTCCTGTAAGGGAGCTTCCGTTTGTCGGCATGTCAATCCTTTCCCAAGTTTTCGTGATCGATTAATGCTCAAAGAGACACTTGGAGGAATCAAGTGATCGCCTTGTCCCTGCGAACCGTTTTTGAAAGGAACGGATTATCCTCAAGGCAAAACCTCCAAGGCAGTTCGGCTCCATGCGATATCCCTATTCGAGTGGTGGTTATGACAACGATGGGATCCCTTTTCCCGTAGCATATTCTTAACGAACCTTCCGTCAGCGGAGCATGGTTGTATTTGGAATCGATTCCGAACGCCTGACATAGCTTTCCAGGCCCGGAGCATAGCTTTCTGGGATCATCCACGCCGCGATTCCGCTTCATCGTTTCGATGCCGACCAAAGGCTCCACAGCGCGTATCAACACCGCTTCTCCCACCCTCTCAGGACAAGTTACGGCGTTCAGGCAGTAATACATTCCGTATATTTTATAAACATAGGCGTGACCGAAAGGTCCAAACATCGCCCGATTTCTGCGGGTTTGTCCTCTCCATGCGTGGTTTGCGGGATCGTCGGGGCCGTACGCCTCCGTTTCCACGATCCTTCCAGCAAGGGTGTTTTCATTGGTTTGATGAACCAGTATGCATCCGAGAAGGTCCCGCGCCACCTCCACCGTGCGGCGATTGTAAAAGTCCGAAGGCAAAGCTATGAGTGAGTGTGAAAAATCATTGTCGTTCATATCAACGGAATCCATGCCATACCTCTTCGGAAAAGATGTCCGTGATAACGCGTCCGGGCAGCGCCACGCTGACGGGAAAAGCGATTTTCATCGCATTGCAGGCTTCGCGCACTTTGCCGAGAATGAATTCATCCTCATATCGTCGTGAAATGTGATACAAGCCAAGTCTTTCCACTTCGGCGGATCGAGCGACATCCAGCACCTCCTCCAGGCAGGAGTGCGGGTGCCCGTAATTTTCCATCTCCTCCCTCTCGGATACGCTCATAAAGGTGCATTCATGGAGCATTGCTCGAGATTTGTAAAAGACGTCGGGATCAAGCGGGGAGGTGTCCCCGGAGATGGAGAAAAGGATGTCCTCCAATGTTTCGCACAGCGCCTCCTTGCCTCTTTCTCTTCGAATGCGATCCAACTCCTCCTGAGGAAGGTGGCGAAATTCCGGTCGCACCTTGTCCACATATCTCACGATATGATATCCGGCGCTCATGAAACGCGGGGGATCCTGTATCGGGTAATGGCGGGTGGGAAAGGGTCGGATAAAATGTCTTGCCGGTTGGATATCGAACTGTTCATTCTCCGCCAAGGGTTTCCATGTCACCTTCGCCGTGGAGCGAGAGTCAAAAGAGGATAGGAACATCGCAAGAGTCCGGGCGGATCCGCTGCCATCAGGGTGGATCACCGTGAAATCGCCCGCCCCGCCCCTTAGATTCAACAGTTGCATCAATCCAGCGCAATGGTCTCGATGCGTGTGAGTGATGGCGGCGAGGCGAATCTTGTGAATTAGGGAATCCAACATCGCCGAAATGCCGTCCCCAGCGTCGAAAAGGATGCGATGGGTTTCGTCAAACACCCACGTGGAGATCAAAGGGGTGGAGAACAGAACTATGCGTGGGGCATCCATGAATATGATCGCACTGAACCCGGGATATTTTTCGCAAACGGATCAGCCATCGGGCTGAGAGCGAAGAATATCCAAAAACTCGGCGCTTTTTAAACTCCTCTCCAATCGTACTTGAATATATCTTGTGAGACATCGTGAGACCTCGCGCAGAATCTCCTTGGGCGGCTCTATCCGCGCCAAGACTTCTGCGTCACTGGCGAGCAACCTGCGTAACAATCCCAGCGTCTTGGGGTGCACCTGAATGGTATCCGGTATATTATACCGATCCGCTTGGCATATCGCTCCTCCCAATAATGGACTGAAACCTGTGGAGTCCTGTTCCAAAGCTTCGCCGCATTTCACGCAATTGTTCAGTTCAGGCGCGTAACCCCTTTCAGCGAGGAGGTGCAGTTCATAGGCGTGCACGATGACATCGGGAAGATCATGTCGCCTTTGAAGGAGGTGCAGCGCAGCGCGAAGAAGATCGTAAATACCCGGATTCGCCTCCCGCTCCTCCAAGGAACGATCCGTCAGTTCGCATAGATACGTCGCTCGAGCGAGCAGTTGTAGATCGTTGCGCAGAGGGCTCCAATACTCCTGAATCTCACATTGCGTGATGATATCCAGCGATTTTCCGGTGGCAAGCAGTAAGCGGGATAGGGTGAAAAGCTCCGTCGCACCGCTTAATTTGCTTGTGGGCTTTCTCGCGCCTTTCGCCACTGCGTTCAGTTTGCCATGCTCTCTGGTGAGGAGCGTGATAATTTTGTCGGTTTCACCAAGATTGATCCGATGAAGGACGATCGCATCTGCTTTGTAAGCGGGCATGCATCCTCCTATGTCCGGGGAGGTGTCTCATCATGGCGAGTAGCGTTTTTCATCGCCATGGCGTATTTTTTCACTTCGCCGATCAACTTTTCACTTCCCTGATGTTTCGTGATGAGATTGACCAGCGCACTGCCCACCACGGCGCCATCCGCGTATCGGGTAATCTCCTCCACATGGCGCGGCTCTGAGATTCCGAAACCCACGCAGACAGGTGCGCCGACCATGGATTTCACGCGGTTCACCAGGGTCGGTAAATCGGTGGGGGTGTCGCTTTGCGCTCCGGTTACGCCTGTACGGGACACACAGTAAACGAAACCGGTTGAGATATCCCCCGCCCTTTTAATTCGTTCGTTGGTGCTTGTGGGTGCGACCAGGAAGATGGTGCCAAGATCATTTCGTTTCGAAGCCGACACCCAATCCTTCGCCTCCTCGGGGCTTAAATCCGTCAGAATGGTGGCGTCCGCCCCGGCGTCCACGGCGTCTTTTGCGAATCTCTCGATGCCGTAATGCAGAATCGGGTTGAAATAGGTCATCAGCACAATCGGGATTGAGGAGAATTCCCGAACGGAGCGCACCAAGTCGAGGCATTTTCGTACTGTCATTCCTTTGCCCAAAGCTCTGTGCGCAGCGGCTTGGATGCTTGGACCATCCGCCATCGGATCGCTGAATGGGATCCCGAGTTCAATCGCATCCACGCCAGATTCATCCAGCCCCTTGATGATATCCAAGGTCGTGGGGATATCCGGGTCTCCCGCCATCAGGTAAAAGACAAGCGCCTTGCCTCCTGAACTTTTTAGTTCGGCAAATTTCTCCCTCAATCGATTCATAATCCGCTAGCCTCTCAAGGGGATATGAAAATACAGTCCAAACAGAGATTGCTTCATAGGACACATGTATTTCCCCATCGCCCTTTGTAATGGTTGATAAGTGCGCTCAAAGTCCGATTTGCAAAACCTTGCAGATGGTGTCCATATCCTTGTCACCCCTGCCGGAGAGATTCAGTACGACATATGTCTCCTTATCCATCGTGGGGGCGAGTTTCATAAGGTGCGCCATTGCGTGGGAGGATTCCAGTGCGGCTATCAGTCCCTCCTTCTCCGCGAGAATCTTGAAACCCTCCAACGCCTCCATATCGGTGATGGAGTAATATTCCGCCCTGCCGCTCGTCTTCAGATAACTGTGCTCCGGCCCGACGCCCGGGTAATCCAAACCCGCTGATATGGAATGGGTGAGTGAGACCTGTCCATCCTCGTTCTGCAGGAGGAAGCTTTTGCACCCGTGAAGCACTCCGGGCTCGCCGGCGGTGAGGGTTGCGCAATGCTCTCCGCTGTCCAACCCTTTCCCTGCGGCCTCCACACCTATCAGGCGAACCTCCTTATCCGCGATGAACGGATAAAAAATGCCCATTGAATTGGAGCCGCCCCCCACGCAGGCGATAATCGCGTTGGGAAGGCGTCCCTCCTTCTCCAGACATTGCCTTCGAGTCTCTTTGCCAATGACGGATTGGAAATCCCTGACGATGCGGGGGTAGGGATGGGGACCGATTACGGAACCGATGATGTAATGCGTGGTTCGAACATTGGTCACCCAGTCTCGGATCGCTTCGCTGGTGGCATCCTTCAATGTCTTTGTACCAGAGGTGACGGGAACGACCTTCGCGCCTAGGAGCTTCATGCGATAAACATTCAGGGCTTGACGGTGGATATCCTCTTCTCCCATGTACACTTCGCAATCGATACCGAATAACGCGCAAGCGGTGGCGGTGGCAACTCCATGCTGACCCGCACCTGTTTCCGCAATGACACGACGCTTCCCCATTCGTTTGGCGAGCAGAGCCTGACCAATGGCATTATTGATCTTGTGCGCCCCGGTGTGGCACAGATCTTCGCGCTTGATATATATTCTGGCTCCGCCCAGCGTCTCCGTCAGTCGCGAGGCGTAATAGAGGGGGGTGGGTCTGCCGACGTAATCCTTCAAATAGCCATCCAACTCCCGCATAAACCACTCATCCGCTATCGCCTTCTCGTATTCCGATGCAAGTTCGTCCAATGCGGGTACGAGGGTTTCCGGTACGTAACGCCCACCGAAATCGCCAAAATGTCCCAACAAATCAGGCAGCATCCTCAATTTCCCCTTTCCTAATCGCTCTAAGGGCGAACATCATCTATCCATTCCTATCCATTAGCGCGTCTCACTGCTTCGCAAAAAGCTCTCACCTTGGCAGGGTCCTTCCGTCCAGGCTCCGATTCCACTCCGCTGGATACGTCCACGGCGTATGGGCGCACTCTCTCCACGGCTTCTCGCACATTCTCCGGGGTTAATCCCCCCGCGAGTATTACAGGCTTGCCGAAACGAAGCTTGATCTCGGAAGCAAGCTCCCAGTTGAAGGTGAGTCCGGCGCCTCCCAGCTTGTCCGGATTCCAAGCGTCCAGAAGGAGTGCGTGAGCATTTCCCACAGTCAGGCGGATATCCTCCAGACTCGATTCATCGCGTATGCGATAAGCGTAGATAATAATTTTACCTTCGGGAGGAACCGTCGCGTTATCGAAGGAGTAAATCTGAAAGCAGTCGAACAACGGAATGGATTGCGCGGGTATCTCCTCGATTTTGCGGCATACCGCCACTTTGCTTGCAAAAGGAGGTAGCAACGCCGGGATTTGCATGGATTCGCTTTTATCCCCAACATAACGGGGGGTGTTCGGAACGAATATGAATCCAAGAGCGTGCGCTCCGCATTCCACAGCGAGAAGCGCATCATCAAGATTGGTGATACCGCATATTTTAATTCGTGTCACAATCTTCTCATCGCCCCAGCAATTCGTGCATTTTCGCTGCGATGTCCGCCTCGCGCATCAGCGCCTCGCCCACGAGAATGGCTCGAACGCCCGCGTGCGTAAGCGCCTCCACGTCCTTGCGATTATTAATTCCGCTTTCGCTGATGATGAGTTTGTTCAACGGAACGTGTGGCATCAAATCCAGAGTGATCTGCAAAGTGGTTCGGAATTTGTGGAGGTCCCGGTTATTCAATCCGATCAATTGCGCTGGCGTGTGCAGCGCCTGGTCAAGCTCATCCTGATCATGAATCTCCAGCATCGCCACCATGCCCAGTGCGTGCGTAGCCTCAATCATCCAATCCAGTTCCGCCTGGGTTAGCGCGGCCGCAATCAATAGCACCGCATCCGCCCCAGCCGCTCGCGCTTCAAGGATCTGATAATCGTCAACGACAAAATCCTTGCGTAACAGCGGTTTGTCGGTAACCTCGCGTATCTGTTTGAGATAGTTCAAGTGTCCCTGAAAGTACGGTTCGTCCGTCAGCACCGAGATGCACGCCGCCCCGTTTTCAGCGTATATTTTCGCGATTTCAACGGGGTCGAAGTGTTCTCGAATGACTCCTCTTGATGGAGAGGCTTTCTTCACTTCCGCGATCAAAGCCGGCGCGGGACTTTCCATTAGAGCGCCAATGAAATCCTTTGGAGGAGGCATGTCAGCGATGCGTTTCTCTAATTCGGATGCAGGGGTCTTTTTACGGGCGCAATAGACCTCGGTGCGCTTGTCAGCCAATATTTCAGAAAGTATGCTCATAGTTTATTCCAAGTATTCGTAATGTTCTGTCCTGCCGAGTTTAACCATTGAACGGTTTGTTTGTGAATGCGACCAACCTGTCCAAAACCTTCATCGCTTCCCCCGAGGCTATCAATTCTCGCGCCAACTCCACTCCTTCACACCAGTCCTTCGCTTTGTCGCAAATGATCAGGCTTGCCGCAGCATTGACGCAAACGATATCAAATTTAGGCCCACGCACACCGGAGAGAACATTACGAATACTTGGAATAAACTA
>JAJZOL010000078.1 GCA_021811565.1 bacterium
GGGGTGGGGGGGGGGGGGGCGGGGGGGCGACCTGTGAAATTCCGGAGTCTCCTCTATCACGCCTCTTTGCACTAATATCTTATGCAGATGCGCCTCCATGCGCCGGATCGCGTGACTCGCAACGTTTTCGCTGAGATTCATGGCATTGGCGATTTCGCGGACTGATCTCTTTTCGAGGTATTTCAGGCGGAATAACCGTTGCTGCCGGGGATTCAACTCCTTCGACGCCTTAACGATCTCCTCCGATAAGGCCTTTCGCATCAGGCATTCCTCGGGCGTCGGAGCGGGGTCCGCCGGTTCCCAATCATTGTTCTCACCGTCAGTACCCGCCATGTCCGTAAATGTTGTTTCATGGCTCAGGATTCCGTATCGCTCTTTCGTGAAATTCAGAAAGCTGCGAAGGGCGCATTTCCAGATTCTACTTTGATGAGGGCAATTCTCCTCATAGGTTCCCAAAATGCAACCGTTCTCCCGTATCTTACGGGAGACGAAATCCTGAATGCAATCCTCTCTATCCTCAGGCAAAAGCAGGGAGGGGATTATGTACTTTTTTATGGCTCTCTCTAGGCATCTCTGGCAAAAGGCGCTAGGGATATTCATCCTTCATCGCATATCCATTTCTTTTCCGACTATGGCGGGATAACAACGCGGTGACGGTAATTCTAGTTGCCTCACCCGGAAAAAAGGCCATCCGTGGAGAGGGAAACCCAGCATTCGATTAAAACCAACCGTAGACAATAAAAATTATATGATATTGGAGTTAATTTGTCAATACTCCAAATAGTATCATCATAAAAATCATATGAATAGGGATGAAATGCCAAAACTTCATATGCTTTGCGGAATATCTCTCATTTCATTTCGAGCGTATCTCAATTTGGGATTGCGGAAACTCCATCCGTATAATCTCCGCAGGCAAGATGGGTTCCTTCAATATCGCATTATTATTTTTCGCCACTCGTGCAGACAGCCCGCTCACTCCCAACTCCCGATACAACTCCAAAAGCCGCCGAATCACCTCTTCACGCGGCTCCTCGCGAACGCGTTGCAAAGCCCGCTCCAGCATGTAGTTTTGCAGACTGTGGTTCTCCCATACGCACCTCATCGCCTCCGTGCAACTCTCGCTTGTAACCGCCTTGAGACGAATCACCGCTTCCCCAATATCATCAAATCCTGGAGCATCCCCGACCACGACGGGAGACATTGACGCCATGGCGAACCTAATCGCATAAGAAACTCCGAAAACGCATTTTTTTGTGTAAGGCATCAGGATCATATCCGTCTCGGACGATAGTCTTTCAAGAATTTCATCCTCGGGGAGGAAAGCATCTTCGAAATCAACCTGTCCGGCAAGACCAAGAGAACCCACCAGACGTTGGCATTCATTGGACCAACTCCAACTGCCATCAGCATCATATGCGTCAAACAAAGCAAAAATGCGTAAACGTGCTTTGGGATATCCATTATCCGTGAATTTCCTGAACCCGACAATCAATTCCTTGAGACCGTTGTTCTCGCCCCAGAACCCGTAAAACCCGATCACCGGATTCTTCCTTCGAGTGGCGGGCTTCGCCATCGGGGTTGGAAATCCATATGGTAAAACAATGATCCGTGCATTCGACTTTAGCGGGAAACCGGAAACCAATCTTCTGTCACGTTCCGTGAAGACTGTGATTACGTCAAACATTTCCGATATCCGCTCGAATCCGTCCGTGTCATGAACCGTCGCCATTCGCAATCCTTCGGTGGAGTTGCGGATTACTTTTTGACTGTTACAGAATTTCGGATGATATTGCAGGTGTACCAATTGATGAGATGTTCGCTCATCATAACTTTCAAATGGAAATCCAAAGAGCGACACATTCTCGCTCAATCCATGGCTCAATAGATTTTCACTGTACAAACGCACCTCACAATGACTGCGCGGACTGGTGACCATCAATATTGGTTTCGGAGCGTATGCTGCGGAATAGCAAGGACGATGGGCAACTTCGGTAAGTCGTTCCACAACCTGGTCCGCCAGCCTTTCCGCATCGCTGAATTTCACGCTGCCGGGGGCTTTCAATGCACGTTTCCCTCTCTCGCCGTGACGTGAATACGCCTCTCGCATCAAAAACCTTAGATGGTCCATACGCGGTTTCGCCCATACCCCGCCCTGAACGGGCTGAAACGTGGCGTCGCTTGCGGTATCCTCCAGAATAAGATCGTAATCAATCAGCCAGCCGTTCTCATCGGTGACGAAATCAGTCTGTCCGCTCCATCCCGTGGTAATGACCGGAACCCCGCAACTCAGCGCCTCGATTTGCGGCCTGCCGTAACCCTCGCCGTACGAGGGCGCCACCAAAACATCGCTGCTGCGATAGAGATCCGCCATTTGCATTTGACTCAGAATCCTGTCCTCCAATATCTTGACAATCGGTAAATGATCATTATCAAGGTCGAACTCCATTATCTTATCCGCAATCATCGACACTATTTCGGCAAGAGATTTGCCTGGGTGAGATCGG
>JAJZOL010000030.1 GCA_021811565.1 bacterium
ATCTACACACCAGTGATAGTGGGAAGGGATCGAAGGCGAACGGGGATAATGGCGTGGGAAGAGTTCCACCCTAAGGTGGTTTTATTGGACGATGGCATGCAGTATTATCAATTACACCGAGATTTGGAGATCGCCTTGGTGGACGCAACCAATCCATTCGGGAACGGGAACGTGTTTCCATTAGGGCTGCTTCGAGAACCACCGTCGCATCTTCGACGTGCCCAGTGCGTGGTGATAACAAACGCGGACAAGGTGTCTATCGATGAGTTGGACAGCATTCGGAAAAGAATTATAGGGATTACTCATCGCTCAAAAATATATACGGCATGCTATCAGGTCGAATGTTTAAGGGCTTTGGATGGATCCCACACACTCCCAGCCACATGGTTGACGGGCAGGCGCATCGCCAGCTTCTGCGCTCTTGGCAATCCTGATAATTTCGAGGAGCAACTGAACCGTGAGGGCGCTATCAACCAGGCTTCCTTGCGTTTGGCGGACCATCAGGAGCCAAGGATGGGTGATTTGCAAAAGTTGATAACGGAAGCGGAGAACAAAGGCGCCGAGGGAATCGTCGTATCGGAGAAGGATGCTGTCAAGCTGCCGCCAATTTCGCGCCCCCTACCGTTTTACGCGCTGATCGTGCGGCAGATACTGGATGACGAGGATGGTTTCTTTACTTTGATTAGAGAAACGGTGGATGGAAAGCGGGAAAGATGGAACGTCGAAAAGCGATCTTAAGGGCGATAGGCAGAGGGTTTTTGCGGGGGATGATGTTCGCCCTGCGACTTATCCCCTATAATTCCAGTCTCGCCATTGGCAGGGCTCTCGGAAACCTGATGCGTTTTACCTCCAAAAAACGCTACCGTATCGCTCTGAGGAATTTGGACATCGCCTACGGAGATACGATGTCACAGGAAGAAAAAGTACGCATTGCCAAGGAGTCGTTTCGTCAGTTTGGCATGTTTCCAGTGGAAAGCATCAAATTCTCCCAAATTCCGCCTGAGGAAGTGGAGGAAAGAATAGAGATGCAACTTTACGACGACCTCACTCGCCTTTTGAAAATGAATAAGGGATGCCTGATGCTAACCGGTCATCTGGGGAATTTCGAGCTTGGAGCAAAATGGCTGAAACTGCACCACCATGATCTTTACGCCCTAATGAGGGAAGCAAGGGACAAAGGGACAACGGAGATTATGAACGATTTGCGCAAGAAAAATGGAATCACGCCGATATCGATTCGCGGTTCCATAAAGTCCATCCTGCAAGCTCTTAAGCGAAATCAGATCATCGCTATTATTTGTGATCAGAACGCATCTGACGTATACGTTCCCTTTTTCGGACACATGACAGGCACGGCTGACGGACCTGCGCGAATATCCTTGAAAATGTCCGCTCCAATACTCTTTTTCGCCGGATATCGCACGAAGCCGGGGTATTATCGCTACCAATCATTTGGTACGCTTCTCCCGGAATCCACAGGGGATGAAAAAGCGGATATCATTCGTATCACCACTGAGATCAACGCGAAACTTGAGGAGATGATACGAGAGCATCCGGAACAATGGCTGTGGTTCCATAACCGATGGAAATCCTCGAATATCGAGGTTACTCCGATGAACGAAGCTGCGAGATGAGCTCATTCATGACAATCCCAGACTTACAGAAAACGCCGAATATGTCCAAAGTGCGGAACCTTTTAATCGTCAAGCTAAGTTCCATCGGAGATGTCGTTCACGCCTTGCCGGTGAGCGCGGCTCTGAAGGAAACCTATCCTCACCTCAAAATATGCTGGGTGGTGGAGCAAATGGCGGCTCCCATAGTCCAAGGCAACCCTTATCTGGAAGAGGTGATCACTCTTCCCCCTGACTGGCGTAAGAATAGACTGAGCATGGGATCTGCAAGGTTATTCGCGGAAATACGAAAGGAATTGAGAGCGCGACATTTTGATGTCGCCATAGATTTGCAAGGACTCAGCAAGAGTGCGCTCATCGCATGGGCGTCCGGTGCGGAATACCGATACGGATATGATTGGCTGCGCGAGTTGGCGCCTTTCCTTCTACAACGCATTCCGAGACAACCTGAAAGCGTACACGTCGTGGATCAGTTCATGGACGTGGCGAGGTTTCTCGGAGCCAAGAACACGACGATCAAATTCCCGCTATGCATACCGCCTGACGAAGAAAAAAGCGCTCTGGATTTGCTTGATCATGCGGGTTTGGATTTAAAGCATCCGTTTCTGGTTATCAACCCCTCTTCAGGTGGAGGAGGCAATAAGGGATGGGGGGCGGAAAAATTCTCCGCGTTCATCGACGCCTTCACCGCGAAAACGGGTCTACAGATAGTTCTCATCGGCGGCAAAGGGGATGTCGAGGAGGAGAAGAGCATACTCTCCCGCACAAAATGGAACCCCTCCAGCGTTGTGGGAAAGACGAATTTGAAGCAAATGATGGCAATACTCAAGCATTGCCATCTTCATCTCTGCGGGGACACAGGCTCCGCTCATGTGGCGGCGGCATTGGGGACACCGATCATTTCGTTGTTCGGCAGAAGCAATCCGGATAGACTGGCGCCCTACGGTCAATTTCAAAATGTAATCCATCATCGAGAGAAGTGCAAGGAGGCGTGCCGGAGATTTCACGAAACCGCTCCGATTAACAGCAAACAGAAATGCCTCTCCCCTCCTCCCGCTTGCATAGCATCCATTACCGTAGAGGAGGTGGTCGCAAAAGCGATCAAACTATTGGAGGATAATGGTATCGGACATCAATGAGCAAAGAATACGACAAATCCAAAATACAAAAAGCGCTTGTCGTGACCAAAGCGGGCTACATGGGGGATACTATCGTAGCCACCCCATTTCTTCGAGCTCTCAACGAATTTCTCACCGACGCAAAGGTTACAGTGTTAAGCGGTGAGATGATCCCTGTTCTGTTGCAAGGTTGCCCTTACGTATCCGAATATATTGCCTTGGCGAAGAGCGAATCCAAAGGTCTCGGAGCCTCCTTGAAACTGTCTTCAAAACTGAAAAGCTCTCATTTCGACATCGTGTATCTCCTGGATCGATCGTTTCGTTCCGCATTCATCGCGAAATTTGCAGGCATACCCGTAAGAGTTGGATTCGACACGGAGCATCGCGGGGCGTTGCTCACGCATCGCATCCCATACAATTGGGACATGCCTGAAAGAGATTCTCTTCTGTCGCTCCTAGGAATAAATTCTCAAAAAGAGATGATCATGCCGGAGCTATGGTTATCGGATTACGAAAAGGATGAGGCGTTCCGCAGATTGAACTCCGTGGGAATCTCACATGGGAAACGTCCGATAGTAGCGATTCATTCCGGTGCGCACGATCCGGAAATACGCGAATGGGGGGCGTATAAATATGCGCGCGTCGGTGATTGGCTCATTGAGAACCTAAAGGCGAAGGTCATCCTGATGGGAAGCCAGGAGGAAATCCAATCCGCCAAGTCCGTGGAGATCATGATGCGAAAACCGTGCGTCACATTCGCGGGTAAAACCAATCTCCGCCAAGCGTTAGGTTTGATTGCCGCATGCGATCTTTGGATTGGCAATGACGGTGGGATGCTGCACGCCTCCGTAGCGCTCGGAACGCCGACGGTGGGGATTTTCACCCCTGCGAAAGCCAAGCGCTGGGGATATGACACTTCAAAGCACAAAACCTTGGCCCATGGAGACCCCGCCAAACGAGGTGATCCAGCAGAATTGCGCATTGCGCTTGACTCCGTCACCATTCAGGAAGTGAAGGACGCCGTGTCGCAGATATTCAGTCAACGTACATAACATATCCCACCATAAATCGATTTTTGTAAAACGCCATTCGCGCCATATTTGAATCGAAAGACAGAGATCAAATGGCGTAGAGACACATCAAACGACTATTGTTATGCACGTATATTTAATCCGCCTGTTGCCGCTTAAATGTATTCCATAAATCAACGAAACCCTTGCGCTACCGATCACTGATAGGATTGGAGATATGAACGAGGTGGGTTTTTTTATCCTTGGATGGAGTAAAATGTAGTCGAGACCACCTTAAAGGTTCGGCAACCAATCCATATGTTACAAGGAGTGCTCGCCATATGCGTAATATTTTATCTATCATCATTCTTATATCACTCTACGGTCAGGCATGTCTTGCAGCACCTCGCATTGCAATTCTGGGATCTCTTCCTCCACTGACGGATAATAGGGCTTCTCAGCAGATTCTATCGATCCTTAAAAACGCCCACTATGAAGCGACTATCATTACCGGCGAACAGTTGGCGAATAATGATGATCTCACGCCGCGTAATTACGATTTGCTCATCCTGCCTCAGTGCGGCATATTTCCGGTTGACGCCATTCCTTCGCTGGAGAACTATCTGAAGGAGAATGGGAAACTGATATGCGTGGATGGGTTGCCTTTTAATCATTTAGTTTATGATCTGAATGGCGTATGGGTGCATAAGGAGGCGTTGGCTCAGCATCTTACAGCCATGGGCGAGTTGGATATCACGAAATACCCTATTAATGAATGGATGCGCGCCTCCGCAGATGGCAATACGGTATCCACTGTTAGCAAGTCGACCTCCCCCTACGGACCCAGCTTGCGGTTTCATTTCTCTGACTTTAGTCAATGGGATAATTTCAGCCTTCCCGAATTCGATAACACTCCGTTTCCAAACGGCGCGAACGCGATAACGATCTACGCCAAGGGTGACTCTCATACAACCGGCATGACGATCGAGTGGCGGGAGAGGGATGGATCCCGTTGGATCGCTGCGGTGCCGCTCACAAATAAGTGGCAAAAGCATCTCGTTCTCTCCACCGATTTCAAGTTCTGGAGCGATGGAAGCCCCGTAAATCGCGGTGGGAACGGGGATTATTTTCATACCGAACACGCCGCGCATTTAACCATCGGCATCGATCAATCCCACACCCCTATGCCTGCCGGCGAGAAGGAATTTGAAATCGCTAAAATTGATTTTGTCAAAGCCCCAGTCTCATTGCTCACTGCGAAACCGCCTGTATTGGAATCCCTCTCCCCATGGTATAAAAGGGTGTCAGACAATTCCGAAAACTGGCTTCCGATACAACGCTATCGCGGAGGCTCAGCAGTGAAACCGTACGGCAGGTTATCCAGCCGCACCCCCGCAGGTTGGATTTATCGTTCATACAGCTCCCCAAATTCAGGAAGCATGTGGGGCTATTGTCAAAAGCCTCAGTTCATCCGTAAATATGTGGATACGATCCTCCAGCCTATTTACCTGGGATGGGCGGGACCAAGTGAATTCTCGTTCCTTCCAGGGGAACCGATACGGTTTGCGATGCATCCGATTAATTCGGGAGGCGGCTCCAAACATATTATATGCGAGGTGATCGCCTTCCGAACCAAAGAGGATAAACACACGGAGATAAGACGCCGTGTTTCGGTGAACCTGTCGGCGAATACCGGGGAAGATGTGACAATCACATTACCACGTCTCTCTTCAGGTAATTGGCATTACGTGGCAAGCATAACAGACGTGGCATCGCACGCATTATTGGATGAGATTCATAATCAATTCACCGTGGATGTGGCATCTGATGGGTCTGTTAATCCAATAACCGTGCATAATGGTCAGTTTATATTAAACGGAAAGCCATGGCATCCAGCCGGAGTGAATTACTGGCCCTTATGGTCGTCGGGGCAGGATGTTAATCAATACACCGCGCATTGGCTTTCCCCCAACCAATATGATCCAGGATTGGTGGAACGGGACATGAAACGGCTTCAAGCCATTGGCGTGAACGAGGTCTGCATCATGTATCTGAAGACGGATCAAGCCCCATCCCTGATAGATGCACTGTATCGCTGTAAAGAGCACGGCATACACGCTAATGTATTCATCGATGGGGGACATCCGCTTCATTCCGATCCTCAAAAGATAATCAGCCTGATTCGCGCGGCGCGGTTAGCTCACAACCCCACCGTATTCGCCTACGATGTGGCATGGGAACCCGTTGTGGGGAACCACCAGGAAAGAGAGTTTCTGGATGGAAAGTGGGCGCAGTGGATAAAAGATCAGTATGGATCCGTTGAAAATGCCGAGAAGGAATGGAATTACTCCGCACCAATGAATAACGGAGTTATCACCAATCCGGAGAATAATCAAATAACGCATAACGGCCCGTGGCGAGTGATGGTCTGCGCTTATCGGCGGTTCATCGACGATGTGATAAGCCAGGGATATTTAAAAGTACGCCAAACAATCAAGTCCGTCGACCCATTCCACTTAATCGGAGCCAGAAGCGGTTATGGTGGCAATGGAAGCATTTGGGCGGAAAATCGCATGCCTTTCGATCTTGTGGCGGGAGCGAAGAGCCTTGATTTTATCTCGCCCGAGGGATATGCGTTGAATGGATCGTGGAACAATTTCCTCGGTGCAGGCGGTTTGACCGTGGCGTACGCCAGTTGGGCTGGAAACGGCAAGCCTGTCTACTGGGCGGAGTTCGGCAAGAGCATCTACCCCGGAGACGAGGCGGCGAACTTGATCGCCCAAGGGGATTATTATCGACTTTTCTATCGTATGGCTTTGGCGTCAAAGGCGAACGGAACCGCATGCTGGTGGTTCCCGGGTGGATTGAGGATCAACGAAAATAGCGATTACGGCATTTTCTCTCCTGACGGAAAACCTCGTCCCTCAGCGCAGGAGTTGAAAAAATACGCTCAAAATGTTCAGGATATCACTCCCCCGGATAAATCCTCTCTGGTTGATTTCACAATTGATGAGGACGCCACTTCCATGGGTTTCCCGGGCATATGGGAGAACGATCAAAAACCGTACCTAAAACTTCGCTTGGAAGGCAAGTTTCCTGTCTTTGTAACCGCCGGCACCGGCAAAACGACGGCGAACGTACCGTTGATATCCGTCGGAGATATTCCAGCGGACGGCAAAAACCCGCTAAAATACGCGAATTCGGAATTTAATTACGTACAGACGAGATATGCGGAAGGTGTATTAACGCTTAAAGTATCCTACGGGAACACCGGTGAGGCGGAATGGCTGGCTTCCGAAGGAAAAGGACAGGTGGTCTTACTGATTAAAAACGTAGGAAAAATCCTCGATACCGTTCCGATCCGCCAGGATGTGGGCCGTTATCAAAATTACGCATTTCCGGCGCTCAAAATCAACGCCCAAGCGGGGGAACCGCTGACTCTGCGCCTGGCGATTCTCGGCAGGCTCGCAACACCATTGGAGTTCGGTGAAAGTAAAACCGTCATCCCGTAAAGCGTCGACGCAGCGATTGCGACTATTGAAGTTTGGCATGTTTCTTGCACCATTAACCATTAAACCTAAATTGAGGAGGCATCCGTAGGAGACGCAAGAAAACAAACAGTCACTTTATGATCCGCCGTCAAATGGATCATAATCAACAATCCACTCTCTCTGGAAGGAGTGATTCACGATGAAAAGATACACATGGAGTATCGCAGGCCTAGTGGCTTTATTGTTAATGCTTACGCTTTCACAGGCGAAGGCTGTGCTGTTGTCGGATCTCATCAAAAACAGCGGCACGTTAGTTATCGGCGATAAAACATTTTCTAACTTTAACTACACATCCGCAAGCGGAGGTCTCGTTGACCCATCCGCAATTAGTGTTCTCACCATCAATCCGCGCCCCATGGTATACGGTTTGGAATTTCAAGGCGCATGGAGCAATCCCACACCGAGCACCACATTGGATGGACTGTTAAGCTACACAGTGACTTCATCTGGCAGTCCTATTATCGATGCGGAACTATACGGCAATCCGGACATGGTGGATGGTGCCGGCAACACCGCAGGCACGGGTCTGATGAGCATCACCGAATCCCTGATCAATCCAAGCAACAATGTGGTGGTGGGAAAACTGAGCATACACGACTCAGCCTCATATGCTCCCGGACAGGGAACCACTCACAACTCTATATCAGATGATCATATCTATTTTGCCCCAATCTATCAGTTGAACATCAAAAAAGATATGATGTTTCGTAATTCAGGGTTGGAACCAACACTCTCGTTCGTTGACCAGACATACTCACAAGTGCCTGAACCTGGGACGATAGGCATGCTGATAGGATCAGGCGTACCCGGCTTGATGTTGCTAATCCGGAAAAGGTGTCTCAACCACTAAAAGGTGCAAATACGGATTGTCTTCTCAAATTCCCCGTCATACAACATGACGGGGTTTTTTTACAATGTTTTTATAGCTTTGATCATCAATCGGCGGTAATCGGCGATCCAAACTCCATCATGGAAGAGATGCCGGCGTAATCCATCCTCGATATCCAGATAGATCATCTCCTTCTCCTCAGGATTAAACTCCGCAAAATAAGATATCGCGAATTGATCCAGCCACAATCTTAAGCCGAGTTCCCCTCCTTCCAATGGAGTGGGTCGATCCGTCATGGTTGCGTAAACGGTCTCCAGTCCATGCTTCTGCAAAAGCGAAGAATACTCCGCAATGGTCGGCGTAAACCGAGGGTTCACTTCCGGTTCGGTCCGTCGACCGAGCGCCTCCAAACTTCGATCAAGCTGATCAAATATTGTACACACATTCCCTTTGCCTGCAAACTCCGCCACGAACCTTCCCCCAGGTTTCAATACGTTAGCGACGCTTTTTATCACCCCTTCGGCGTTTTTCATCCAATGTAGAGCGGCATTGGAGAAAACGGCATCAAAACGCACGTCAAGTGTGAAATTCTGAGCATCCGCCTGAATGAAAGCGATATCCGGATAGGCGTTTCGCGCCTTGACCAGCATTTCGGAGGAACAGTCCAGTCCGATAACCTTTGCAACTGATTCAGCGATTCTTCCGGTGAGATGCCCCGTGCCGCATCCCAAGTCAAGGATTGTTTCTGATGCCTGGGGGTTCAATAACGCCATAACGCTTTCCGTCAATTTCCAAACATAGGAAAAGGACTTATCATAGGAATCGGAATTCCAAACGTGCGTGTTAGTCATTCTACTATTATCTCCTATCTCGGGGCACGTTCGAGGTAAAAACTCAACGCAAAAAGAAATGCCAGAACCCACAGAACGACGGGAATCTCCTTAATTTTACCGGATAAGGACTTCACAAAAACATAACAGATGAAGCCGGCTCCGATCCCTCTGGATATGCTCATGGTGAGAGGAATGACAAGCATTACCAGAAAAGCGGGAATCGCCGAACTGTAATCCTCAAAGTTAATATCCTTCACCACTTTCATCATGAGGAAACCGACGATGATCAATGCGGCGGAAGTGGCTTCAGGGGGTATAACGCCGATGATCGGTGCGAAAAACATAGCCACCAGAAAAAGCAAGCCGACGACTACGCTTGTGACACCTGTTCTGCCGCCCTCTCCCACGCCTGAAGCGCTCTCGATATAGGTGGTTACGGAGGATGCAGAACAAATACCGCCCCACATGGCGGCAAGCGAATCCACAAGCAACACACGGTTCAATCTCGGAAGTCGCCCTTCCGAATCCAACTGTCCGGCTTGCTCCCCGACGGCGATAACGGTTCCCATCGTATCAAAAAAATCGGTTATCAGAAACGCGAACACTAAAGCCAACAGCCCTGGTTGCAACGCCCCGAGGATATCCAAATGGGCGAAAGTGGTGAAATGAGGCATCTCCATGATCTCTTGAGGCATTTGAGTAAGATGGAATAAAATCGCCACCACGGTGGTGAGAATGATACCTATCAACAACGCCCCTTTGGTTCTCCTCGCCATCAACCACACGCTTATAAGAATTCCAAACGCAGCGAGCAAGGTTGCAGGGTTATGGAAATTCCCGGTTGGTGTGGTGGTCAGCGGGTCACCTGGAAGGGGATGGGTGGTGTTCATCAAATGCCCGCCATGAAGACCTAGCAATGCGATAAACAGACCGATTCCCACTCCAAGAGCTCGTTTCAAATCCATTGGGATAGCGTTCATCACCCATTCACGCATGCGGGTAAGCACAAGAATAGTGATGATCGCACCCTCCACGAAGATAACCCCCATCATCACCTGCCAGGTGATGCCCTGCTGGCTCCCGACGGCCGCCACCAAAGCGGCGTTAAGCCCCATGCCGCTTGCCAAGGCGAGTGGGTAGTTGGACCATAAACCCATCAGAAGGGTGGGAATCGCAGCGCCAAGACAGGTGGCGGCGACGGTTGCGGCGAACATTTTAGAGCCTAACGGTCCTTCGTGCCCCGGAGTCCCTGCAAGGATAAGAGGATTCACCGCGATGATGTACGCCATTGTCATAAAGGTGGTAAAACCCGCTATGATTTCGGTGCGAAGGGTGGTGTTATTCTCCTTTAAATGAAAAATTCTCTCTATCACGGATATCCCCCTCGGGAAGATAAAAAAATCGCGTTTTTGGCGGTGTAAAATCGATCTCGTTCGGGCGGCGAAGGAAGAAAAAGTGTCGCCAAGCAAAAAATCACCTTACCCCATTAATGGCGTAAGGATGAACAGTCGCGTGAGATTAGGAAAACCACGGATTCGTTTAATATGCTATTAATGTTTGTACGTCAAGGTCACCTAAAGTATCGCGACCTTTCAGGTCCTTCAACTCAATCAGAAAACAGCAACCCACCACGCTACCGCCCAATCGTTTCACCAGTCTGCTTGCGGCGGCGGCGGTGCCACCCGTGGCTAGGAGGTCATCCACGATCAAGGCGAGTTGCCCGGGTGCAATGGCGTCGGAATGCATTTCCATGGAGTTAACGCCATATTCAAGCGCATACTCTTCTTTAATGCACTTCCACGGCAGTTTTCCCGCCTTGCGAACCGGAACAAACGGAAGGTTCAAATGCATCGCCAAGGGCATCCCGAAGATAAACCCTCTTGATTCGATACCCACCACGACATCTGGCTTGCGTGCGGATGCGAAATTCGCGAAGCGTTCGATGATTTCAGCAACCGCTTGCGGGTTCGCTAAAACAGGTGTGATATCTCTAAAAAGAATGCCAGGTTGTGGAAAGTCCGGTATATCCCTTATGAGAGATTCAGCTATCAGACGGGGCATGCCATCCTCCATTTAAAAAGAATTGCTTACTCTAGGCTTCAACAGTAGCAGGGGCTCTCATTTTTTCCAACGCCTCGTCAAAGGGAGGCATCACCACCCCGCGTTCCGTGATGATCGCCGTAATCAATTCCGCAGGGGTCACATCGAAAGCTGGGTTCAGCACCGAAACACCTTCAGGCGCAATACGAATTCCCTCCACGTGAGTCATTTCGACGGACTCACGCTCCTCAATGGGAATTTGCCTTCCGGTGGGGAGAGAGGGGTCAATGGTCGAAAACGGTGCCGCGACATAAAACGGGATTTGATGATAATGGGCGATCACCGCCACATTATAGGTTCCTATCTTATTCGCGGTGTCGCCGTTTCTGGCTATTCTGTCCGCTCCCACAATCACAGCGTCGATCTTTGAATCTTTCATCAACGATGCCGCCATGCTATCCGCTATGATTGTAACAGGGATGTTATCCTGCTGCAGCTCCCATGCGGTCAATTTCATGCCTTGAAATCTCGGGCGAGTTTCATCCGCGTATACTTGAATATGTTTCCCGTCCTCCACGGCGGAACGTATCACGCCGAGCGCGGTTCCATATCCCACGGTTGCCAGAGCGCCCGCGTTGCAGTGCGTCAGGACTGAATCCCCATCCTTCAGCAAAGCCGCACCATGTCGCCCCATGGCTCTGTTGGATTCGATATCCTCCCCCAAGAGTTCCAACGCTTCGGTGATCAAGGCGTCCTTGATGTCCACCACGTTGCCATCGGTTTTCTCGATGACGTTCATCATCCGATCAATCGCCCAAAAAAGATTCACTGCTGTGGGGCGCGCCGCTCGAAAGGTGTCGGCGATTTGCGCAATTCTTTTCGTAAACGTCTCTCGATTCTGTGCGATAATGCCCCTTGCCGCAAGTGCGATTCCCAAAGCGGCGGTGCAACCGATGGCGGGAGCCCCCCTCACCACCATGGTGCGAATTGACTGAGCCACTTCACGCCAGTCGGTCAGTTCCACATAAGATAAACGCTCAGGAAGGGCGGTCTGATCAATCAGCATCACTCGCCCATTCTTCCAAGAGACTGTCTGTATAACTTTATCCGGACCTCGCATTTACTATCCTCATTCTCTCTTACGTCACCCGGGACATCACACTTTGGCATACTTTAGAGAATGGTGGCAAGGGCTATCCAAATCCAACGGAATTCGAGAAGCCATTGCCAGAACCACTTTCCTTATTTGCTCCGAATTCTTTTTGAAAACGGCGAAGACTTCATCGGCGGTTACCGGTTTAATTTTACCTTCCGAATGCAACCCGCAATCATAATCGGTAATTAAGGAGATATTCACCACCGCCATTTCCATTTCCAGCGCAAGATAGGCTTCGGGATATTGCGTCATGCTGATCACCTCCCAGCCTTGTGCGGCGAACCATTTGCTCTCCGCCTTGGTGGAAAAGCGTGGGCCGTTAATCACCACAACCGTTCCTTTTTCATGAACGTGAATATCCTGTTCGCGGATCACCTCAATCGCCAATTGGCGCAGATGAGGACAATAGGTGTCCGCAGGACTGACATGGTAGACATCGGGACCTTCATAGAACGTGTCCAATCGTCCCCGGGTTCTGTCCACGAACTGATCGCACACCACAAAATCACCGGGGTGAATATGCGGCTGCAGACTTCCCGCTGCTCCGGGACTGATCAGGTATTTCACACCGACATGTTTGAGAGCCCAGATGTTCGCTCGATAATTCACTTTATGAGGGGGAATCGTATGGGTTCTGCCATGCCGAGGCAAAAAGGCTACTTTGCGATCTCCCAAATCCGCAATGAAGAGGTTGTGGTGATTAACGGCCCACGCT
>JAJZOL010000093.1 GCA_021811565.1 bacterium
GCATGATTTTGTCATTGTGAATCCCTCTCTTGGAGCAAGACAAAGCAAAACAAGCAACGCCCATAGGATAGACGAGGCGTATCGCAACATTCGGAACCTCCCCTGATGACTACGATTTCCGGATGATCTCTTTAAGATACTCCGATGCACGACTGAAATTCACTCGGCGTCCCGGGATGTCATACTTGCCGATCGATTCATCCTCGATGCAGAGATCTCCATGATATCCCGCTTTTTTCAGGAAGCCGACTACTTTTGGGATGTCAATGTTACCGTCAGGAATCGGGCAGACATATTTTTCATATCCGAAACCCACCTCCCTGCGGATGTTTTGCATATTTGCCGGATAGTCGATGTTTTTCACGTGAGTGTGCTTGGTGTATGGCGCGAGTTCGTTCAATATGGAATAGAGTTCATCCAAGGGATAACCAGCCCAGTAAAAATTGCCCGTATCCATCGTGATGCCAAGCCTGGGGGAGTTAACTCTTTTTAGCAATCCGAGAAGGAATTTGGGATCATTGCCTTGTATGCCGTGGTTTTCGATGCCCAAATTCACTGTCAACCCTTCGGTTTTTTGCAATATCGTTGTGACGCAATCGTGGAATATGTCCTCCCGTTGCTGCCGTGGCATGTTGTCGGCGTTTTCCATGATGGCGTCAATGCGTACAGCGTGAGCTCCAACCTTCGAAGCCGTCTCCACGATGCGAACCACCCAATCCAACTCCGCGTTCCTGTTGGCGGCGTTGAAGTTATTGGATGCGAGAAAGGAGGAGATACGAACCCCGGTCGAATCCATCTGATCCTTTAGAAGCTTGATGTCATCGTCCCTGTCGAAATGTATCCTCGGGTGCTGCTCTGTCGCTAAAATAGGGCGGCAGGTGTAATCTCTGTCCGCGGCGATCTCCACTCCCGGTATGCCGCACAGTCTCAGCCCTTCGTCGATACTGTCAAAGCCAGCAGTCATCAGGATATCATCTCGTATCGTTACATACATACTATGCACGTTGGCGTCATTAATTGAATGAGACATGGCGAACCCCTTATTCCCTTCTAAAATGTTATCGGTGCGGCGAGTGCGGCTACCGCCGCGGATGCAAGCGGTTCCCTACGAGTGAAATGTTCGGGTCTTTTCATGAGAACGCATAGCTGATCGAACGATCAACAGGATTATTCGGACGAAACAAAGTGATAGCTGCCAGACCCAACAATGTATACCACATTCCCCTTGGAGGCGCCAAGGTAATGTACATCCGGCGCTTTTTCGGCGGGCTTGCCGTTTTCCATCACCGAGGCGGGATTCGCTGTTGGAATGTAGATGACGGCTTTGGCGTTTGGCGGAACCACCACATGCATGAGCCACTTGTCGTTCGTCTTTTTCCATTGGCAAACGATATCGCCTCGAACGGTGTCCACGCTGGCGTTCACCCAGGTCAGGTCTCCCAAAGCCATTGGTCTGATAATGAATCGACGAAATCCCGGATGTTTATTTTCAGCTTGAATCCCTGCGAGATAATGGAAGAACCATTCATCGATCGTGCCGAACATGTAGTGATCTCTAGATCGTGCGTTCAGTTCCCATGTCTCCCAAAGAGTCGTGGCTCCGTTGGCGATCCACCACCCCCAGCTTGGAAACGTTCGCTGGTTTGCGATGGCGTATGCTATGTCGCCGTAGCCGTTTTCGGTGAGTACAGAAAGGATGTATTTGGTACCAAGGATACCTGTGTCAAGGTGATCCGCCTTGGAGTGAATATCCTTTACGAGATTGGCGAGTACCGCCGCTTTTTGTTCGGGCGGAACCAATCCCCAGGCGAGCGGAAGAATGTTGGAAGTTTGCCGGTATCCTGCGGGGATGTCAGTATGGTATACGCCGGTTTTGGCGTCGAGGAAATGGGTGTTCAACGCTGTTTTTATTTCTGCGGCGATAGATGCGCATTTTTCCGCCTCCGCCTTGTCCCCGAGCAGTGTGGCTATTCTCTCCATTAATTGGAAGACCTTATAGTCGTATGTGGTTGCGGTCAATGCGCCTCCTTCCGGGGCCTGAGCTCCTGAGGGGCGATTGTTCAAACCCGGAGCCACCCAATCGCTGAGGATGCTGTTGGAGATACCATCCTTGAGCTGAGAGGCTTCATAAGCCACGTATTTTTTTAGAGCCGGGTACTGATTCTTAAGTATCCTTCGATCACCGCAATATTCGTAAAGCCTCCACGGAGCGAAAATATAGACGGAGTTCCACTCAGGGCTGTGACCGTAGCCCCAGCCTCCGGTCGGTACAATGATAGGCACCAATCCGTTCGGATCCATGCAATCCCGCATATCGTCAACCCATTTTTCTAGGAAACGGGTCATGTCCAAATTGTACATCTCTGTGTCGAGGATGAGATTGGCGTCGCCCATCCACCCGTTCTTTTCGTATGCCGGGGTGTCGGTGGGCTTGCCTTGAAGGTTATTGTAGATGGTACGGATGGTATCCTCGTGGATGGTGTTGAAGAGCGAATTGGAGCATTGGAAACTGGCGATGCGTTTCACATCGTTATGCACGCTTTGAATGCGGATGTTGTTAACGGTTAGAGGAATGGGGGAACCGAGGATCTCAACATATCGAAAACCCTTATAGCTGAATCGCGGCGTCCAGGTTTGCATTCCGGAGCCGTCGAAGATGTAATGGTCGCGCTGGCAGGGACCGTTGATATCGTTCAGAGTGAATTCATTCACGGTTCCGTCGGGATTTAGCTTTTCGCCGTATTGGATGGTCCACTCCGTTCCCTTCGGGCAGTTGGCGATGATCTTCGCCCATCCGGATGTGACAATTCCCGCATCGAAAAGATAGATTCCCGGTTTTGGCTGAGTTACAGAGATCGGCTTGAAGGATGCCATGACTTTGATCGGTGGCATCACTTGCGCCTGGAGCACCCCTTTTGGCGGCGTAACGATGTCGACATGCCGAAAACCGTTGTTGTCGTATCCCGGTCGATCCCATCCCGAGATTCTTTTTGTGGCGTCGTAGGTTTCTCCCCAATAGATCGCATCGTTTCGTGTGGGACCGTTCAGAAAGATTCTCCAGGAGGAATCGCTCCCGATGATTTTGGAGGAGCCATCGTCGTATCTCAGAGCGATCTCGCAAATCATTTCAGGCGCGTGTTTCCACGGCGCCTCATTCCAATCCCAGGGGGTCTGTTCGCGGATATCGAAAAATCCCCTTCCCAAAACCACTCCCACGCAGTTTTCCCCGGACTTCAAAAGCTTCGTGATGTCGTAAGTGTTGTATAGCACCCGTTTGGTGTAATCGGTCGGGGCTGGATTCAGGACGGAATTGCCCGCTCTTCTTCCGTTGATCCGCAAATCATATAAGCCAAGCCCGCAAATATACAAACGGGCGCTCAATAGCCGTTTTTGCACGCGGAATTCCTTGCGGAGCATGGGCGCAGGAGAGGCGGAAAGGGTTGACATGGGCTCCACGGGAGGAGATCCCCAAGGATCATCGCCGTATGCGGCGATCACCTCGGCGGATTTCCATCCGTTATCGGAGAAATTCGGCTCATTCCAATTCGTGATGTTTCGATTGGAAACCCTCCAGGATGCGTCGGTTTGGAGTGTCAACTCTTGACCGCCCTTGAAGGTGATCTCGACTTTCGCTATTAATCCTGCAGGGCTGGGAGCGGCGTTGGTCGCTTCGATAGCCAGACAGTTTTCCCCTGGATGGAGGTAAGAGGAGATATTCATGCCCCCGGCGGTGTGCCAATCGCCTACATCCCCCGCATGTTTGCCGTTTACGAACAGGGCGAGTTGATCATCTGCGGTTCCGGCGAAGAATGCGTGTAGTATTTGGGCGCCCTGAGGGATTTCAAAGGTCTTCCGGAAAAAACAAGGCCCCGCCGGAGCCATGGTGCGCGCATTCTCACCAGGAATCCATATCCATGATACCCCTTGAAGGGATAACGGGATTTTTTGAATAGGAGGATTCCATCCGATCCACTTGGCTTTCCAATCGCTCGGTTTCATCAATCCCATCTCAAACCAGGATGGTGCGCTCCATTGCGAGGGGTATCCATGTTTGTCCCAAACTCTCACTTTCCAGTAATATCGCATTTCGGACCGAAGCGGCTTGCCCTTGTACGGAATTCCGATCGTGCGATCCGAGTTAACCTTGCCGGTATTCCAGCACTCCACATAGCTTTTTTCAAATCCATTTAGGTGAGCAAAGACGAGGATTTGATATGCTGACTGATATTGCCCGCGATTTTCCGGTTTTTCATTCAAGGGCAGTAGTTTCCAACTTAGACGTGGATGGGGAGTGTCAATGCCAAGGGGATCGGGCATGTATTCGCAGGAGAGCGATCCGGGACGTATTCCGCACGCGGCGCGCGAAAGGTGAGACAGAGATGCGAATAATGCAAAAAGAGAGAGCGTTAGGAGGAATCGGTTCATTTGCAAATCCTTGCACTGAAAGTTATAGTGATTCAGAGGAGTCAATTAAGTTCCAACTCATCGGGAATTTAAATCCGCGTGATGGCTCCGTCCGCACGGATAACACCTAGCAGCAGAAGCCATTACTACCTTAATCTTACTTCCAAAATGGTGGAAAGTATGATAAGCGACAAACTTCGCGTCAATCGTTACTGTAAACCTTTCAATTCCGCACCGCATCTCCCATAGAAATCCAGGATCATCATTTTAATATCCACTGGAAGCAAGGTGGACGCCTGCTTTATGATGCTTTCGGGAACGCCGTAATAAGCCTCCGCTATGCCTCCGGTGATGCATGCAATGGTGTCGCTGTCGCCGCCGAGGGATATGGACTTGCGAACGGCGTCCTCGTAATCGTTTGATTCGATAAAACTGCGGATGGCCTGAGGAACGGTGCCCCCGCAGGTAACGTCGAATGAATACCATTGACGAATGCTATCTAGACTTTCATCCAAGTCATATTGAAAATGCTCTTCGATGAAGCTTTTGATCTCCTCCTTGGAGGCGGAGTTGCGCACCAGGAAGATCGCCGCAGCAGTGGCTTGCGCTCCTTTCACGCCCTCGGGATGACTATGCGTTACTTCCGCACTCCGCTTCGCCTCCGCCATAATCTCCTCCAGGCTTTTGCACCACAACCCCACCGGACTGACACGCATGGCGGAACCGTTCCCGAAACTGTCATAACTTTTGGTGTCATTTGACATACACCATCTCTTGAACAGACCGCCATATCCAGCGCGAGGATATTTACGAAACCATTTCTTATAATTATCCACATAGTTTGTGTTGTTGAGCAGTGTATCCATTGTCGCCACTGTCATCACCGAATCGTCCGTAAACCTCGATGTGGCTGAAAAAAGAGGGAATTCAGTGGTCTTGATTTTCCCGAATTCATAATCCGAACCGATGATATCCCCGCATATTGCACCAATCATTGTCGTTTCTCCATTTATTATTTTGAAGTTATTGGATTATAGGATGCTTGAAATCGCTCTCGCACAATATATAAACAAATACCATTCAAAGCTGTTGCCATGCCAGATGGATAAGTTTTTCGTCTATTCCTTGACCGATTAATTCGTCTTTGATCTGCTGGAAATTCAAATGTTTGCGAAGCATTAGCATCATCGGTTTGATGGCGTCAATCTGTTTTTGGAGTATATGAGGGACCTCTTCGGAAAGTTTGTTCAAGTCGACTTTTTTGCTGATATCTCCGCTGACTGTATTCATTATATTTGACTTGACCGATTGCATATTCCCGCCATGAGACAACTCGTCGATCGCATCTTTGAATATATTGTATAAATTGGGGAAATATATTCGTGTGATATCCTTCGCATGTTCGAAGGTTGTTTTTCGGTCGCCAATCCAGGATTCACCGTTTTGAAAATAGAGGGAGGTCATCGTTCCGATCCGCCAAGTGACCGTTACTGCAATGATGACATCCAGGAGCGGTCCCGCAATGGCGCTGATGCCAGGGATAAACGTGGGAACCATCCCGATGCCGACTTCATGCATGATTTCGCGAGAGATCTCAGCTAGGAACTCCGCTCCGAATTGAGCGGCAAAATCTCCTACCGCAGTTATGATTGTGGCGTCTGAGATGTATTGGTCGGTTATGTGATCCGGTGAGGCGGAATAGACCGCACCCAGTTTTTGAACCATCGGTTTGTAGATCACTTGGGTGGCGGCTAACACGGATGCCGCAGTGAATAAAAGCGGGGCTCCCGGTATCCAACTCCCTATCAAGCCGAGCGTTACATCCATGGTCGCATGCTTCATCGCATATTCCGTGATAATCCTTTTGGCCTCGGCGTTGCGATCTTGCAGATGATACAGGCACTGATAGTGCGTTAAAGCGGATAAGGCTCCCATAGGGTTTTGACTGACCAGTTCCCCTCCGTCAATCATTGTTTTGTCTCCTTTTTGATGTAGTCGAACCGAAACGCATTTTTTACATACCCCTACACGATTGTTTTTTCCTCACTCGACGTTAAGATTATACAATCTTAATCGCAAATTTATGAACCCGATTCGATTCCACGCTCGGATCGGGATGCGCAATGGAACCTCTTCAGGAAAGTGATGGATTTGGATAATCCCGCCTCGCATCCCAGCATCGCCTGAAGATATACTCGTTTTAAGCAAGCGTAAGCGGAAAAGTTGCTTGGGAATTGGAAAAGAAGCCTGCAATCCAACAACATAAATGTTGGGAAGGTAAAATGATAACATCTGATTTTTGATCGGGGTAAGCAACGGATATAAAGAGGACGCCGATCGAATGGAGGTGTAGAGAAATGCTTGCGCAATTGTGCGGTTTGGCGGCGCCCATTTTAACGTTTGGAACGATTCTGGCGGGGTTGACGCTATCCTCGGAACATGCCGATAATGAGGATAAGGGGAGCCCGTTGCAGCAGTTTGTGGACAGGCATGTTTTAGCGGGTGCGGTGACGCTCGTGGCGAATAAGGACGGTGTGCTTGGCGTGGAGACGTTGGGATACGAGGACGTGAATTCAGGCAAGCCGATGGCTCCGAATACGCTCTTTTGGATCGCCTCCCAGACAAAGCCGATCACAGTGAGCGCATTCATGATTTTGGTGGATCAGGGCGAAGTGTCGTTGGATGACCCCGTGGAGAAATACCTTCCGGAATTTCGCGATTTGTGGGTTATTTCTCAGCGTGAAGAGGATCAGATGACGCTCAAGAGACCGAATCACCCCGTCACCGTGCGCGAGATTTTAAGTCACACCGCCGGTTTTCCTTTTGCTTCGGCGCTGGAGCAACCCACGCTGGATATGCTGCCATTGAGTGTGGCTGTCAGGAGTTACGCGATATCCCCGCTTGTTAACGAACCCGGAACCGCATATCTGTACTCCAACGAAGGGATAAACATTGCCGGGAGAATCATTGAGTTCATCACTGGATGCCGGTATGAAGACTTTCTCAGCGATCAACTCCTCGGACCGTTGGGGATGGATAACACGACCTTCATACCGAGCGAGGAGCAGGTGTCGCGTCTGGCGAAATCGTACAAACCCAACATGTCGAACGATGGGATCGAGGAGACGACCATATCTCAGTTAAAGTATCCTTTGACCGATCCGGGGCGTCAACCCGTTCCGGCTGGCGGTTTATTTTCCACTGCGGAGGACATCTCGAAATTTTGCAGAATGATCCTGAATGAGGGTGAATACAACGGGAGGGGGTATCTTACGCGCGAGTCGGTGGATACGATGACGCGTAAACAGACACCGAACTCAATCCCTGACGGATATGGACTGGGATGGGCGGTGGGCGATGGTTGGTGCGGACATGGCGGAGCGCATTCCACCAACATGATGGTGGACAAGGCGAAAGGTTTGGTGAAAATACTGATGGTTCAGCACGCGGGCTTTCCAGGAAATGGCGGAGAGTGTTGGAATGCATTCCTTCAGCATGCGGACCAAAGATACGGGAAGCAGAATCAATGATACCGATACAATGGCAGGAGCCTGTGTCCTTCCGAAATGCGATCAATCGCTTGTATTATCCCAGGAAGCTCAATTTCCTGCCTCTTTTTTCAATAGCGTTCGGGCTGACCGCATTGCTCATACTCATCCCTATCATAAAAGGGCGTCCAGTGAATGGAAGTTGGCCCTTATCGCTCCTTATCGCCTTCGCGGTGGGGTTCGCTTGGTTTGCAACTGTGTTGCTCATCATGGCAATCAGTTACCTCTCTTCGCGCATCATCGCTATCACACCGCAGGGATTCTTCATTAAGGAATGGCATGGAAAGGCGATCGGCTTTGCGACATGGGGGTGGGGTAATATCTCCTTTTGCACCATAGAACGCATGGAACTCGATGGGCATCCCTATATCGCTTTGATCGCACACCTATCGGATAACAGAAAACTCTATCTTGGCTTGGAGGACTTGAATCGACCCCGTAATGTCCCGCTAGATCAAATTGAGAGCGCCATTCAGCAATACGGCAAGGAGGTGCGTCGGTACGCTTAAAAGCATGAGAGGGGATCGTCCCTCCTCTCTTTTCATGCATATCTCGTAATGAGAGCGTATTCAACCAACGCCTTGACGTTTTCAGCGGGCGTGTCCCTTGGTATCTCGCATCCCGCCCCCACGATATATCTGTCACCCGCCGCCTGATGGCATTCCGCAATTTTGCTTCGAATGAGTTCGGGATGTCCGTTGCGGAGGATGCGAACCGGATCGATGTTTCCCAGCAGGACTTGATTCGGTCCCATCTCCTTTCGCCCCATCTCCATGGAGGCGGGATAGTCCAAATCCACGATGTCGGCTCCAAGCGTTCCCATCTCCTTTAATATTTTGCTTGTGTTGCCGCAGATATGAAGACGAACCTTCGCACCCATTTCGTGTATGCCATCCACCATCTTTTTCTCATAATTCCACACTTGTTGTCGGTAAAATCGAGGGCCGATAAGGGAGACGGCGGCATCTCCTATCCCGATGATATCGGCTCCCGCCTCCACCTGAGCCTTGGCGAACTGCAATTCCATCTCCAGCACGAATACGAACAGATCCCGAACGAAATCCGGATCATCATAGTAGTCCAGCATGAGGGTGTTGATGCCGCGCAGGTCGGCGGCTTCGGCGCATGGGCCCTCAATCCACCCCTCCACGATCAGATCAGTTCCCACGCGTTTTTTCATGAGGTCGATCGCTTGGATACGGTTTAACATTCTGCCGGAATGGGGATTGGGGATTTTCAGATGCGCCAGATTGCTTTTTAGCTCGAGCAGGGTCTTGGATTCGTTGTAACCTGGCGGGGAGTCCTCGTGAAAAACGACTGGTGCGCCGCAATCCGCTCCCTCCACTCCCGGATCGGATATCGCGCTGACGTAATCGAATCCGAATAATTCCGCAGCCTTGAGTTGCCCCTCCGTTTGAACCCGATAATCCGTGGCGTATTTTAGGTATTTCGCATGAATCAGATCGCTTGCAAACTGCATTGTGATGGGCATATTGGGAAGATGATCCGGTTCGCCCCCCTCAAGCAGCGTGAGAACTCTTTCTCTGCCGTTCATATCACTCCTCCTATTTCCAAGAAGCTATTTTTTTTAGGATCCCTTCGCCCTCTTCAATCGTGGGCGCCCATGTGCACATCATGACGCCTTCCGGTTTCAAATTCTCCATGAATAACTCTATCTCATCCGGCGATACATCCACCCAGATGCATTTGCCTGCGTTTTGTATCCTCTTAAAAACATCCATCCAACGGGAGGAAGTACCATCCCCCGCGCCGCAAACATACTGAATTGCATCAAGCTTTGGGATATCCAGCAGGGTGTCAAGGTGGCGCAGGGCATCGGGACCGTCCAGATGGTAGATGCTTCGATCGAGAAATTCAATCTCATCTATCAGTTCCGAGATGAAAAAGTCGATGAACATCTGTTTTGATATCATACAGGAGAAGTCGTTGGATGGGATGTAGTATCTTCCAGTATCGAATAACGGCAGCCAGCTTGTCGAGATCGGCTGTCCGTACTCCTTGAAAATCGCTTCTTCCAAAAGGTAGATATCGAAAAAGGAATTATGGATGCGTTCCAATAGTTCGCGCACTCTGTCAGGCTCATTTACAAGGTCAATGCAAAGCTGTTGGGGATCGCGCAGTGACGCCGCCAAATCGCCTCCTGGATGAATGTCGGTGTATCCCACAACGAACTTCCCTCGTCCCGCCTGCAATCCGGTTCGGATCATTTTTAAAAGAGTTTGGAGATATTCCCCTTGGGGATCGAAACGGAGTGTCTTCATATCATCCCAGTTGTTCAGGATAGGAACCGACCAGGAAGTTCCCTCGCCGAACTCCAAGGGTGCCCCGAATGCGGCGGTCAAGGATTCCGGTCCGAGATTCGGATCGAAAGAGGGAAGAATCTCCCCGCCATACCATAAATTGGAGCATCCTATAAGAGCGCACTCCACCTGATAATCCACGTCCATCCAGCGATCACGGATAGTTGGATGTTTTTTGGCGGGGTATGGATGCTGAAGGGGTTTGGGCGCTCGAACTTGGATGGTGGCTCGGTCGAGGATGGAGCGGTTCCAGTACGCCTCCATCCTTTCGGCAGCCCTTGATGCGTCCGGTTTATATTCGAGTTCCAAATTGATCATTCGTTTCCCTCCCGTTGAGACGTTGTTGTTGTCGGGGCGTGAAATTTACGAGGACAGGGTTATTCCGTCAATAGAGCGAGCCCTCTTCATCCAATATCATACCGTATATCCAAGCGGGGTGAAGTGGTTGCCTGCGAGTTCATGATGCGGGAAACCACCATGCAACTTGATATTTTTCCCTTCATTCTTCATAATGGTACACGACCAGGAAACAAAAAACAGCAAAGAAAACGAAGAGGAAGGATTTTTATGAGTGCGCAGATTTTAGATGGACAGGCTACCGCCCGACAAATCCGTAAGGAGGTGGCTCAACGCGTGGCGCAACTCAAAACGGAAAGAGGAGTCACTCCGCGATTGGCGGCGATATTGGCGGGTGATAATCCCGCTTCCGTGGCGTATGTGGGAATGAAGGAGAAAGCGTGCGGATGGGTGGGGATCGCTTCACAGACCCATCGCCTCTCCGGCTCCGTAACTCAGGAGGAGGTGGAGGCACTCATCGGACAATTAAATCACGATCCGCTGGTGCATGGGATACTCGTGCAGCACCCATTGCCAAGTCATCTAAACGAAATCGCAGCCCTGTCGCATCTCTCCCCGGAAAAGGATGTGGATGGTGTCAGCAGGCACAGCCTGGGAGCATTGCTGACCGGAGAGAAGGGGTTTGTGGCGTGCACACCACTTGGAATCATCGAATTATTGGACAGATATAAGATTCCCATCAAAGGACGGCATGCGGTGGTGGTGGGTTGCAGCATCATTTTGGGCAAGCCTGTGTCGATGATGCTGCTCAATCGTTTTGCAACGGTGACCATCTGCCACATCCACACCAAGGATTTACCGGAGATAACGCGGTCAGCGGATATCCTAGTCGCTGCGGCGGGCAAGGCGGAGTTGATCAAAGGGGATATGTTAAAGCCCGGGGCGACGGTGATAGACGCGGGTTTTAACCGAATCCCGGGGCGGAAGAGCGACGTTGGGGATGTGGAGTTCGAATCCGCCTCCAAGGTGGCATCCTGGATCACGCCGGTACCCGGAGGGGTTGGACCGATGACCATAGCCATGTTGCTGAGAAACACATTGGAATCCGCGGAGGCGAAGCGCAATAAATAGGATGCATCCTTTACTCTCAATTAATTTCTGGCTCGATTATATCCATGCGACTGCGACGAAATTGATAGATGGCTCCGTAAAGATAATCGTACTTGTCTGCCTCTATCTTTTAGTCAAGCGCATTTTGTGCCGTCTCATTGACTCTGGTTTAACTAAGCTTGAAGCGCGTCAGGGGGATATCCCTTCCGCAGGAAACGCCAATCGCCTTCGGACCATGAAGGGATTGATGAAGAGCGTAACAACCTATTTGCTCCTCTTCATTCTCATCATGATGATTCTAAAAACCCTTGGCGCGGACATTACAGGAATTGTGACAACCGTTGGTGTGAGCGGATTGGCGATCGGGCTGGGAGCTCAAAAGCTCGTCAAGGATATCATCGCAGGGTTCTTCTTATTAGTTGAAGATCAGTTCGAGGTTGGGGAGTATGTCACGATCGGAGCGTTATCGGGAGTGGTGACGGAGATCGGCATGCGTATTACTCGGCTGAAAGACGATACGGGAGGCCTGATCATTCTCTCCAACGGAGATATCGCTACGGTGATCAATCACTCTCGCGCACCGGTGGAATCGTATGTGGACGTGGCAATCGCCAATGTGACGGACTTGGAAAAAGCGAAAACAATCATAGATTCGGTTGGGGAACAGATATTCAGGGACGATCCCGCAAGCCTGTTCAAAGCGCCCAAGGTTCTTGGAGTGGTCTCGGTGGACGCAGCGAAAACCACGCTACGGATCGTAATCAATGCGAATCCCGTGCAAGGTGTGAGAGAGCAGATTCGCTTAAGAGAGGCGATTTATAAAGCGTTACTGGAAAAGGAAATCCCAACGGCTTAATCATACGGAGAATACCATGATTCAAAAAGTGATACTGCAAGGGCCAGTAAGCCATTCGCGTGAAGAGGTGGAAAAGTTCATCGGAGAGTTGCCGAATATCATTTCCGAGTCCGGTCTTTATCTTTTGGAAGACGAGGAGGTGGATACCTCCGCTGAGAGATC
>JAJZOL010000200.1 GCA_021811565.1 bacterium
TGGGGATCTGCGGGCGGAGGAGTATCTGGAAAGGGACAACGTGCTTTCCGCCCCTTTGAGCGCACTGATGTTCGGCGATAGGGCGACGAGGGTGGCTCGGAAGATTCGCGCCTACGACAAGGTGCGCAGGTCGAACGTTGACGAGGCGCGGCGGAGCATGCTTGTGCACATGATTGACAGGTACCTGACTTTGAGCGAGGAGGAGGAGGTTGAGATGAGCCAGAAGTTAAGGGAGAAGGAGCACGTCGAGGTGCGGGAATGGCTGTCGGACTACGAGATTCGCGGAATTGAAAAAGGGATCGGACAGGGCATTCAACAAGGGATTGCACAAGGCATCGAGCAAGGCATCGAGCGCGGACTTGTTCAGGGGAAGAGGGAGACACTGCTGCTTTTACTGAAGAATCGGTTCGGCGCCGTACCTGAGGATTTGGCGAAGAGAATTGAAGGGATTGACAGCGCATCCGAATTGGACGCCCTATCGTTGAAGGCGGTGGAGGCGAAGGCGGTGTCGGATTTGGGGCTGGATTGATAGTTTGGCTCTAGGCGAATCCAAAAATTAGATGCTAATAGTATCATCGATCTGTTAGCGAATGTCCGGCATAGCAACATCACTCTTGAGTGGGATGCGGGTAAAGTAGGAGTTCACATCACTTTTTGTGCGCCCAATTGATATTCGCACCATAAAAACTCTGAAAAAACAGGTAATTGCACAATTCGATTTCCAAGAATTTCGCAGAACGTAAAAAGACAAATGAATTTATCGCGAAGCCATCCTCGTCGCGACGAGAGTTGTTCATGTCTCATGATCCTGCCACATAGGATTGCCCCCGCATTAACTACCTAAAGGCACCTAAGAAACAAAGTGTGCAATCTGCATATCGCCACGGTGTGCGTCCTCACAACCCATCCCGCCGATATATCAAGAACCCCTTCCAACCCCATGCATTTGACGGGTAGTATATGTGAATATACTCACGATTTGCAACGTCAATCCATGGGAGGATACGATGCCCCAAGCACGTAAAATCATCCTGATCATGACCGACACTCAGCGCAGGGACATGTTAGGATGCTACGGTTACCCTTCAATGCTCACTCCAAATCTTGATCGCATCGCAAAGGATGGCATGAGATTTGACAAAGCCTACACATGTCAGCCGGTATGCGCCCCCGCCCGTTCCGCGATTTTCACCGGACTCTATCCGCATTCAAACGGAGTATGGGCGAATTGCGCCCCTCTTGGAGATAACATTCCGTCCTTGGCGAAACGATTGCAGGACCATGGCTTCCACACAGCTCATATCGGTAAATGGCACTTGGATGGAGGCGACTATTTCGGGTTGGGTAGATGTCCGGATGGTTGGGATCCTGAATATTGGTATGACATGCGTTGCTATCTGAAGGAGCTATCCCCCGAAGACCGACTTCGTTCACGCCGCACGGAGACAAATCGCGATCCTTCACTCACCGCAGATTTCACATTCGGGCATCGTTGCGCGAATAGAGCCATTCGTTTTTTGGAAAAGCATCACACCGAGGATTTTTTCCTTACCCTTTCCTTCGACGAACCGCATGGACCCTGCCTCTGCCCGGAGCCTTTTTCATCCATGTACCGCGATTACCTGTTCCCAAAATCCCCCAATGTTTGGGACACCTTGGAGGACAAGCCCGCTCACCATCGCACTTGGGCGGGAAACGCTTTGAAACAAGATAAGGATGCATTGCAAATATCCATGCCGGATTATTTCGGGTGCAACTCATTTGTTGACTGGGAGATCGGCCGTGTTATGGACACCATTGATTGCCTCGCTCAAGACAGCTTGGTGCTATACACCTCCGACCACGGCGAAATGCTGGCTTCACACTCTATTTGGAACAAAGGACCGGCGATGTTCGAGGAGATAACACATATCCCATTCCTAATGAGATGGCGCGGCGTCATTGAACCCGGCTCGGTTCTTCCAACCCCCGTATCGCATATCGATATAACGCCAACACTCATGGATGCGGCTGGACTGGAAGCACCGCAATGGAGAGATGGGGAGAGCATTCTTCCACTTCTCCTGAACCCCGGAGCCTCTTCGAACCGAAATATCTTCATCGAATTTGGAAGATACGAGGTGGATCATGACGGATTCGGCGGCTTTCAGCCCATTCGATGCGTTTTCGACGGCAGGTACAAACTGGCTATCAATCTTCTTTCGTCCGATGAACTATACGATCTCGAAAAGGACCCATGGGAGATGCATAACCTGATCGCCTCGAAGAATTATCGCGATATCCGCAATCGCCTGCACGATCAACTGCTGGACTGGATGAACCGTTCACGAGATCCGTTTCGAGGATACTATTGGGAGCGGCGCCCTTGGAGGGAGGACGCCAGACTGGAGACGTGGGACTACACCGGAATGACCCGACAAAGAGAGAACGAGGAGTATGAACCCCGCCAACTGGACTACAACACTGGGTTGGAGATAAAGGAAGCCACAAGAAAAAAATAGGAGGAAGGTATGAAATCGCCCAATATCGTGTCCATATTGATCGATGACATGGGATGGACCGATCTGAAATGCTTCGGAAGTTCTTTCTATGAAACTCCGAGGATAGACCGCATGATGTCGGAGGGAATGCAATTCACCAACGCTTACGCCTCCTGTCCCGTTTGCTCCCCCACCAGAGCCAGCATCATGACGGGCAAATACCCCGCCTCCTTGGGTCTGACCAATTTCCTTGTCGGTCAGGAGCGGGGCAAGCTCTTGGAGGTTCCATACATCCATTACCTTCCCTTCTCGGAACTAACCCTCCCCTCGGTCCTTCGCAGGGAGGGATACGCCACTTGGCATATCGGCAAATGGCATTTGGGAGACGAACCCTACTATCCCGAAAACCACGGGTTCGAGGTGAATGTCGGCGGATGCAGTTGGGGGCATCAATATAGTTACTTCGCTCCTTATCGTAATCCCAGAATGGAAGAAGGACCCGATGGGGAGTTTCTAAATGACAGACTAACCGATGAAGCGATTAAGCTCATCAAAAACAGGGATTCCCGTCCGTTCTATCTCAACCTATGCCATTACGCTGTTCATATCCCATTATCGGCTCCCGGCGAGGATATAAACTACTTCACCAAAAAAGCTTTCTCGATGGGGCTGAACGACAAATCTCCATTCGAAGAAGGGGAGCATTTCCCGTGCGAACATAAGCGCCATCAACGCGTGGTGCGCCGCCGGTTTCAATCCGATCCCGTATACGCCGCACTTATCCGTAACTTGGATTGGAATGTGGGTCGGCTGCTTGACGCCATAGATGAATCCGGAGAGGCTGAAAACACGATCATCCTTTTTACCTCGGACAACGGCGGGTTATCGACAGCCGAAAGCTCTCCCACATGCAATTTTCCACTGTCCGAGGGTAAGGGATGGATGTACGAAGGCGGAACCAGGGTGCCTTTCATCATTAAATGGAAGGGGAGAATCGCTCCCGGATCCGTCTGCCATGAACCCATCACCAGCCCGGACCTCTATCCCACCTTCGTGGATATGGCGGGAATCCCCTTTATACCGGAGCAACACTCTGACGGTGTGAGCATTCGCTCATTCTTGGAGGGAAACAACTCCCTTAAAAGAGGTTCGTTGTTCTGGCACTATCCCCATTATGGGAATCAAGGCGGGACCCCTGCATCGGCGATGCGCAATGGTGATTATAAACTGATCGAATTTTTCGAAGATAACCGTCTGGAGCTTTACAACCTTACGAACGACATCAGTGAAAAGCATAATCTCGCAAAGGAACTACCAGCTCTAACGACAGAGATGCACCGCGAACTAATAGCATGGCGCGAGAAAGTGGAGGCGCAAATCCCAAAGCCTAATCCTGATTACATACCGCCCAACCCGGAAAGCGCATTGGATTGAACGAAACGTCCTTTGACAATATTTGAAAATACAGGAGGAAAGCGAATGATATTACAGAAAAACGATAAACTGGTGATGATAGGAGATTCCGTCACGGATTGCGGACGCGCGCAACCTGTGGGAGAAGGACTGTTTAACGCATTGGGGAATGGATATGTGACGCTGGTGGATTCCATCCTCGCCGTTCTGTATCCGGAACGCTCGATACGCGTTGTGAACATGGGGCTGAGCGGCAATACCGTTCGTGACTTGAAGATGCGATGGCAAAGAGATGTGATCGAGCAAAAACCGGATTGGCTTTCCATCATGATTGGAATCAACGATGTTTGGAGGCAGTTCGACAGCCCCCGTCAAAAGGAGATTCATGTTTATCCGGAAGAGTATTCAACCACTATCGAGGAATTGATTGTTCAAACGAAACCTCTCGTCAAAGGAATCGTGATGATGACCCCCTATTATCTGGAACCTAATCGAGAGGACGCCATGCGAAAACGAATGGATCAGTATGGTGCGATCGTACGGGAGATTGCCACCAGGCATCAAACGATATTCGTGGACACTCAGTCCGAAATGAACAAAATCCTGGCACACTATCACTCGAACGCTATCGCCTGGGATAGGGTTCATCCCAACCATATCGGTCACATGGCGCTCGCCAAAGCTTTTCTTGCGTCTGTCGGTTTGGACTTCGACAAAATTCCGAAGGAGTAGAGTCAATGGATGGTAAAGGAAAGAACCCAATATGTGCAGTCAATCTGATTCGGACGATATTGCGGGTGGTATAATAGCGGGTAAGCAATAAAAAAACATATTGCCCATTCGAATTCCGCACACCCCTTGAATCCGGAGAGGAAATAATGAAAATACTAATGCTGTCTTGGGAGTACCCCCCGAATATCGTCGGTGGAATCGCGCGCCATGTGGAGGAGATATCCTGGGCGTTAGCGAAACGCGGGGACGAGGTTCATGTGGTGACATGCGATTTCCCCGGCGCCCCCATGGAGGAGACTTACAACGACGTTCATATCCATCGCGTTACCCCCTACGCCCCAGCGGATAACTTCATCCATTGGGTGCAGCAACTTAACGCCGCGATGCGGGTAAGAGCTGACGCCATTCTTCGCGAATGGACCTCTGGCGTAAATTTGAAACAGATTCCTCCAGAGGACGGCATCATAATCCACGCACATGACTGGCTGGCGCACTTCAGCGCTGCAGCGCTTAAACACGCTTATCATATTCCCCTCATCTCCACCATACACGCCACGGAGTTCGGCAGAAACAATGGCATTCATAGCAGTATCTCCCATTACATCCACTCCGTGGAGTGGCAGCTCACCTATGAGAGCTGGCGTGTCATTGTGTGTTCGGGGTTCATGAAAGGGGAGGTGGAGTTCGCATTGCAGACTCCTTCGGACAAAATCGATATCATCCCCAATGGCGTTCATGCTGAGAAATTCGACTTCCCCTTCCCCCCCGAAGAGGCTGCGGAGTTCCGCAAACAATATGCGGCTCCAAACGAGAAGATCATTTTCTTTGTGGGACGCATGGTGCGTGAAAAAGGGGCGCATCTCCTGATAGAGGCTCTTCCGAAAATACGCGAGCAATACCATGACGTCAAACTAGTCATCGTGGGCGGAGGGTACAGGGATCATCTTTTTGATCTTGCCAACCGCATGGGACTCAGTTGGAACATCTTTCTCACCGGTTTCATTCCCGACGATGTGTTGCTACGCCTATACAAAGTCATTGACGTTGCCGCTTATCCGAGCCTCTATGAACCTTTCGGGATCGTCGCCCTTGAGGCGATGGCTGCAGGTGTGCCGGTTGTGGTATCCGATTCAGGCGGGCTAAGGGAGGTAGTGGAGCACGATGTGACAGGAACCATCACATGGCTGAACAATCCCGAAAGTCTCGCATGGGGAATCACCCGGGTTTTGAAGGATCCGGAGCATGCGAAATGGATGGCGATGAACGCCGGACGAGTGGTCCGGGATTATTATAATTGGGATCGAATCGCACAGGAGACTCGCCGTATTTATCACCGAGTGTGGTCGGAATACCAAACCTGCCCATGGTGATTCTTTTGGGGCGGCGCGAGCGTCGCCCCTCCATCCACAGGATTCGACGCCTCGGTTGAATGATATCCATACGACGGCGTTCTTGTGTTTAAGTTAAGGTAGCATTATCACGCTGATTTTCCGCCATGCCCTCAAGCGAGGCAAAACCGCTCCGCCAAGATTTTTCTCCGTCGCGGTCGAGCCAAATACATAGACATCCGTGTCCGCCGATGTTGCTTTTATCGCTTGGCCAGGGGCGAGGGTGATATTCAAATTCCTATAGATATCCGCATGCTCGCTCTTCCCATCGGGTGTGTCTTTCCAGAAAAAGCCCGTAAAGTGGCTGATATCGAACATCGCTCCGTAGGATAACCCCGCCTTGGGGTTGTTCCACACTTGGACGTTATCAATGGAATGCGGAGTATCCCCGGAGGCGTCGCCGAGTATATTCGATACGGGATACATGAAATAGGATTCGCACCGCCAGGGAAATGTGTCCATGTTCTTTAGTCGAAGCAGCCGTGCGCCGAACCAACTCTCCTGCGGATAGGTATCCAAGCAAAAAGTGACTTGGTAATCCCCGTCGGAGCCCGCCAACGCACTTTTATGATCCGCAGTCATGATAAGCACGGTGCGAACCGGTCCGCTGAATTTCGTTATATGACTCACGGAAGAGGGGGCGACCCACTGGTTTACAACTCCCGTCTCATGCACCAGCGTTCCAAAACTCCCTAATGGAGAGTTCCCAAGACTCACCGTATCAAAAAAGCTGCCTGTACCGGCGGTATGGGTTAAAGTTAACACTCCCGGTATGACGAAACTCTCATCGCCGCTTTCCGTCTTTCGTGAGGGATTCCCCTCTCCGTGCATGAGAGGCAAGGCGATGATGCCATATGGGCGAAGGTGCGGAAGAAGTATCGCCATTTCCCGACCGTTTGGAAGATCGTCCGTTTGTAATTTTATCCCTTTCGCCGCCGCGTTAGCGATGGTCCATTCCCCCTTAAGCTTCTCAAGAGGGAAAGAGACGGGGACATTGTCCAACTCAAGATTAGACCTATTCACCACCACAACGCAAGGTTTTTTCAATTTCGGGTCGAGCAACGTTTGCGCAAACCGATTTGTCTCAATCTCCGAAACCGTAGCCTCTTGTTTGGGATCGATATTCACTTGGACATACGCCGATCCATGAAGATGCAATGGGATATCCCTGCTTTCGCCGGGGGACAGAGATAAGTGTTTGATGAAGCTTTCCGCCCCAACCCTAAAATCCACATTGAAGGAGGCTCGCGCCGCACCTACATTCATGATGCGCACCACGGGAGTTCCATTCGCCTCGCGGAATATCTTGCCAGTGAGTTTGGCGGCCTTTCCTGCGTGGATTTGCTGCGCCATCGCGTCAATGCGTGTCGCCATGCGAGTCAGGATCGCCCAGGGACGATTGTTCACATCCACCAGCCCGTAATTGCTGTCTTCGGGAAACGTGGATGAGACCCCCAAAGCGGGCTCGTCAACCCACATGAAATAGTCTGAGCCTACCATAAACGGAAGGCTAAAGAGAGTGCGTTGATAGACCGCGTAACAAAACGCCTTGTCCTTCTGTGTCGGCACACGCTGCCCCGCGCCGTGCTGACTGGGCAAGCCCGCGTCCAACGCCGGAAAACTCCACTCCGTTAGCATTAAAGGACGTTTCGCCTCCGCGTAATACTTGCGCATGATGCCGGGCATGTCCGGACTGTATCCCTTGGAAAGATCCACTCTGCCATAATAATTCACGCTCACAATGTCGCAGTACTTGCCCGCAACCGAGATAACGCCGTCCGGCATCGTACCCGCAAAACGGCAACCGAGAATCATGTGATGAGGATCCACCTCCCGAATCGCCTTGGTGGTGATTGAGAAATATTTTTCCGCAATCAGCCTTACGAAATCCATCTCATCCCGATTCGCTCTTTTGGTCGTGACTTTGGGAGGAGTGACGGATCTCGCAAAATCCGCCCAACTGGTTTCGTGTGTGCCCCATGCTTCGTTAAGTGCGTCGATGGTGGGGTATCTCGCCTGAAGGAAATGCATCAGCGCGATTTTCGCGGGATGATCCGCAGGCTTTTTGAAGGTATCGTCCACAAGCCCGGTTTGCGCCCCATCCTTTCCGAACCACTCCAGTTCATTATCCAGAAAATACCCCAGCAACCAAGGATCGTCTATCACAGGGGCGCACTGCATACGAGCTTGCTGAAGGCAATAAGTGGGGAACATGGGATCGAACACATCCGGGAAACCGGTCCATGTGGTTTTCGGCGTGATATCGCTTATCGGAGAGAAGTTGGTTCCAAGGCTAAGGAAAGCGGTGTAAGGTAGCCCCTTGTAATATGTTGACGCACTGCAACCGGCTCCGAGGGTGTTAAAATTCCACTCCTTCAACCGATGCACGGAGTTCTCCGCCCATTTCTCCTCCGTGCCAAACTCCTTCTTTATGTTTCTATGGTATGGGGCGTAACCCAGTTTCTCGCAAAAGATCATATCCCAATTCACGTGATCCGTGCCCACGGCGTAGAAGGATCGTCCGGAAGGATCGATGATCCACCACTTTCCATGAATTTTCTGCACATGAAAATAGCCGGTTTTCTTGCCGACGTAAATGCCGGGATGAAGGGCGTGATAGGGCGGAAATACCGGTTTCGGAGGAGCGGCACCTTTTTCGCTGATGACTGCGCTGAATTCGGAGAAGGATGCAATTTCGGAATCGACCGTTAATGCCGGGCGACCATCCGTGACAGCGGCGTTGTTGAAGCGATACGCCTGATGGCATCGCACCGTGCCATCAAGTTCGCTTATCGTGCCTTCTATGCCCTCCGGCGTGATGGTCAGCTTGAAGCGATAAGGGTGATCGTATCGCCAATTGAAATCCGCCCCATCGTTGGCGGTCATCTCCAAAGCGGTACCCGAGGCGGATTGCGCAAGCCAGTTGCCATGGTACGATTCCGAGAGTTCGCAGAAATGTCCGTCCCCCATGTTATCCGGACGCTCGCATAACGTATAATGCCAATAGTTGTTATCGTCGTACACAATAGCCAAACCCGCCAACTTCCAACTGGTTCCAGCGGGCTTATGCAGGATAATCGTCGCCTGGAGGGTCATCCGCTTTGCATATGGCGCATTTACAGGCGTTGCAAAGGTTTTCCAACCATCCATGCTTTCGAATGACCCGTTGCGAACCTCCCAATTCCCGCTTTGGACGTCCCAATTCTTGCTTGCGTCGGAATCTTGAGCATAGGAGGAAAAATCATCCTTGATGACAATCGGGGGGTTAAGCATGCCTTGACCGTAGGTGCGAATTATCGGAACCGAGACAAGAATAACCACAAGAACGAAAATCCATCCAGCGCGCATGATCTCATACTCCTTGAAAGCATATATATAGGGAGTATACACCCATGAGACACGTAAATTCCTTTTTCTCATGGAATTAGGCGTATTCGACGGTATACAAAAATTCCGGATCGTTTTATACGACGGTTAATAGCTTTTACCCGTCGCGGAGGTTTTTAAAGCTCCAAGCAAGCCCTCCGGATTAGTGACGCTGACTAACAGCGCGTAGCCGTCCCTTGTAGGGATATAGACCACCCGATGCGGATCGGTGACGGCCGCGAGAGCCTTTTGCCCGTCATTCAATCGGAACCATCCCACTAGGTAGCATGGCATGCCGATCCCGTTGGTACGCCATTTCAGCCCCAGGTTTTTCTCGACGCTCAAATCAACCACGCGCGATTCAGGCACGTTTAGCTCCGTGATGGGGATTGATCTTCCGTAAATGGGAACACGCAAGCGCAGGCTCTGATTCTCTAACTCCACCGATCCCTTGTTCGGCGAGATGAGAATGAAAACCAGCCACCCCAAAAGCGCAATCAACAAAACCAGAAAAACCCATTGCCATCCGCTGGTGGACGGTGAGATTGGAAAAACCTGCCTCATGTGCTTATCCCTCTGTATCAAAGAATAAGGAGAATATGGATAGTCCCTTCCATCTGAAAGACGCAGGGTTGTCAAGAATGGTTTCGCCTAATTCATCATTCCGCAGGCTGCGGGATGCGATCTAAGCCATGCGATATTTTCATCCTGAATATTCTTATGTCCTATATCGGCGACACATACCCGATTGTTCGATTTACAATAATAAATTCGGTATGCATCCCTGGGGCCGAAGCTGTTATGGTAATAAGGCGTACCATTAATTTTTCCTCTCTCATGAAGGATGAAATTGCCGTTATTGTATTCATGCAGCACCGACTCTGCGGAGACTAATACATGCAAATCCGTTTGCTTGGCAAGCCATCTGTAGGTTTTATCGGAGATTGAAAGATTTTTGTAAATAAATTCGTATCTAAAACGCATATCTTCTTCGCGTTTATTAAATATTTGATTTATTAAAACCTCATATTTTCTCAATTTGGATTCAAGTTCCTGTAGCGCGGATGCATTCTTGGCAAGCTCTTTTTGTTTTTCTTCGAGTTCTTTCTGAGTCTGAATTCTTGTTCTCTCCGCCTCCTCTGCAAGACGAAGAGCTGTGTCCATATCTATTCTCGCTTGATTCAGTTTGTTCTTCAGTTCCATCACGTCTTCAAAGCGTTCAATCAGACTATCGCTTTTCGCGGATTCAATGAGCTTGAGAGTTGAGGATCCGTCACTTTTATATGCTTCAATTAAAGCGATGGAATGATTACGATTTCTTTCCAATTGTGGGATTTGAGATTGCACATTCCGTTTATCGCTCTCGTATTTTTGGATATCCTTCGAGATTTTTGATACGGAGGAATTCAACTCTTTCAGCTTTTTGCTATCCTTATCGAAATAAATTTGATCCTGTTCACTGGGATAAGAGAGCAACTTCCTCTCGATGGGGTTCAAATCCCCTCGTAAAAACATTCGTGTGAGTCCCATCCCCAGAACCATCTCAAGTAAATTATTATTCAACTCCCTGCCGGATTGCACCCATGTAAATAACATCCCGCCGCCGAAAAGTATTGGCGCCAATGGACCGGAGATCGCTGAGAGTGCGGAGGATAAGCCCATGTAAACAGCGAAGGGCAATGTGATTCCGAGTATGGTGGTGAAGATGCTGTGAACAATCACGGAAAGGGCGATATAAGCGCTGAATCCTGCAGCGCCCACTACGGAGGATAACAGAGCAGTCGGGCTTGTATTGAGGATTACATTGCGAACGGTATTCGCGGAGAGTTGATCCAAATGAAGCCCCGCTTGTATCGCTCTCCTTTCGCTATCGCTCATCTGACCAATCCGTTCGTTAATTTCTTCGTCAATCTTCTCTCTCGTGGCGGGATCCGCATTATCCCAGGCTTCCTTGTAGGCTTTCTCCATCTTTTCGAAAAACTTGATCATTATCCTGTAAGCCATATCTCGCGGAAGAGACATCGGATCGATTCCATAGTTCCGAGCCACGGATTGCAAAACCATTAGGGATACAATTTCAGGAATTCGTGCACCTGAATAGTTAACCCGCTGTGCTAAGTTATCAATCATAAAGATGAGCCGTTCCTCTTCGGATTGCTTCAAGAACGCGGCTTTGGAATCTTCGATAACCTTCTCGAATGGAACATTTTGGATGTTGAGTCCCAATTTCCGAGCCAGAGCTTTCACCTTTGGCGCCAACACATTCCCGACGTTTCCGTTTTCTAGCAGTGCTGCGAAAAGTGATTGCTCTTCCTCAGTGCACTCCCTAATCCCTTCAAAAAGATCCACATTCACCGACATGGCAGACCCCCTTTTGAATTCACCGCATATTGTATATATTATGGCAAACGAACTTTATTCTGGCACCTCGCTACATCGAGTGAATAATATTATTTGCTATTCAACGCTCTATTACACGGGTAACCAAAAATCGAGTTTTCCCGCGATCCGGTAAATGATCGTTTTAAGATATCAGGGGATTGCGACAGCCTCCGGCATTCGCCTTCGCAGCTTGGATAAGAGTGATAATCCCCTCCATCAATCCGCTTGCAAGATGATCCGGGAGGCAATCAAGCATCCGCGCGGAATGAGCTTTAATCGTATTCGCCAGCCTCTTCCTGCACGACCCAATATCGCTGCTCGAAACCCATTAAAAAAGGAAACTCTCTTTTTTTACCAAACGAACCCAAGGATTCGTCGAAGTTAAAAATAATTTCCCCGTCTTGGCTGAATCCCAATCCTGTCCGATTCGTTTTCCATCCATAGGTATGGTTGCCGCCTGTTTTACTATCGGGTGTCGGGTATCGGGCATGTCCGGAAGTCCTTCAATCTGCCGATTAAGCGCTTGCATCCCCTTCGTCAAATGCGTGTTTTTCAACAACGAGGCGGCTGCGCCAAATAAAAAAGGAAACTCTCTTTTTTTACCAAACGAACCCAAGGATTCGTCGGAGATAAAAATAATTTCCCCGCCTTGGCTGAATCCCGATCCTATCCGATTCGTTTTCCATCTATAGGTATGGTTGCAGCCTGTTTTACTATCGGGTATGCC